>JBLHWH010000155.1:0-15961 GCA_047628935.1 Halioglobus sp.
GATAAAATTGTAGTTGTTATAGCATCCCTTTTTTGTGCCTTTTATTTTCCACCTCCTCCGTTTTAATCTAAGAAATGCTTCCTTGCCTTGCGCTGGAAAACTTTGTAATTCAACGGTATTCATATAGCCATCTTTTACGGACTTACCATCTCTTACTATTGATTTGGGTATATGTTCTGTATCGTCCTTTTTAATTAATTCTATCAATATGACCCCTTGATCTTCTTCCAAGTTAACAACCTCAAAGTGAGTCAGTATTTCTCTTGATACAAATAGCCGTGCAAAACTGTCCAATAATTCTTCTATAACCTTTTTAACCTAAAGTTATAACTTTTTACCCCAGCACATCAATTTGAGACTTAGCCTATATAAAAGTGTGGCTTTCTCAAAGAGAAAACGTATATAAAAGTGTGGCTTTCTCAAAGAGAAAACGTATGTAAAAGTGTGGCTTTCTCAAAGAGAAAACGTATATAAAAGTGTGGCTTTCTCAAAGAGAAAACGTATGTAAACTAATTAGGTATTGCGAGTCTTACTACGCGGCTCGTGGGCCGAAATGATTAAAACCAATTCTGTTTGAAAATTTCGATTTATATTTGTTTGGAAGTAAGCGTTTTGCAAGTGATGGCTTTCGCAGAACACACGTAAGAATGTTAACAGCAAATTAAATTAACGTAACTACTCAAGTCCCCCCCCCCAAATAAATGCAATTTCGGGAGGAATTAAAAGTTATTCACAAATAAATGAGTAACGTCAGTTATTATACGGTAAATTAAAAATTGTCAACAATTTAAGTCAAAGATGGTAAGGGAATGTTAGTCTTATTAAGCTCTCAAATTTGTCATAAGAGGTAGGTTTACCAATCTTTGTATGGTGAACATAGAAAGAGAAATAGCGGAACTTTTTGGAAGAATATGCGTCTTGGAAAAAGAGGTTGATTCGCTCAAAGAGGAAAAAGCAGCCCTCAAAAAAGAGAATAGTAGGTTGCTTAAAAAAGTAGATTTATTTGAAAATAAACTTTATTAAAAGAATAGCACAAATAGTTCGATTCCTCCATCAAAAGATGAGCACAGAGTTAAGTCCAACCAATCTCTTCGAGAGAAAACGGGTATGAAGTCGGGAGGTCAAAAAGGACATACTGGGACTACTTTGAAAATGTACGATAAGGCGGATAGTATGGTGGATCATAAAACGAATTACTGTTCATGTTGCAGAGAACAATTAATGGACGAACAAGTCCTATTGGGAAGGCGTCAAGTTATAGACATGCCACCCATACACCCAATAATAACTGAGCACAGAATATACAAAACGGTGTGTGCATGCAGTACAACTAACCGTTCCCAGTATCCAAAAAATGTAGCATCACCAATTAGTTATGGAAGCACGGTGACTGCCACTGTTGGCTATTTAAGTGGGGTAAAACGTGCCGATGCAAAGAATAGCTGAGCCCTTAGATCAGATGTTCAATCTCAAACTAAGTCAAGGGACGATCAGTAATATGTTGGATAAGTTGGCAAATCAATGCACTCCAATTTACAATGAGATCAAAAACAAAATTGAAGCGTCGACTGATGTCGCGGCGGACGAAACGGATTGTGTGGTAAATGGCAAGAAAATAATTTACTAACCTATATCGCAGCATCCAAAAAAAACAAGAGGCTATCAAGCCATCTTAAATAATTTTCTAAACGGTCTTCCCAATACAATAATGTCAAGTGATTGCTAGGCGGCACAACTTAAAACACCTGTATTGTTCAATCAAATTTGTACGTCACATATACGACGAGAATTGAAGTATTTTATAGAAAAATGCAAAAGTAAATGGAGTAGAGAATTTCTTAATCTAATTTATACAGCCTGCATTCAACTAATAAATGCAACGGCATCATGGAAATCAATTAATGTTAATTATGGATATCATCAATATAAGGTAGTAGTTTTTCTACTTTGATTAGTAGCAAATAAGGGCTTATTTAAGAGTCGTTGTAGTTATATTTGTTTGATTGACCCGTTTTATTCTGGTTTTTAAAATTTAGCATTTAGTTAATTTGTTGGTGTCAACTAAAAAAGATTCGCCGGGCTAATGACGAATCTTTATACTATAACAAACTAAAAATATTCTAACTAAAAAATCTATCTTTTATAATTTGGCTTCTTAAACTAATTTAATGAACCTGTTTTTTAGAACCTGAGTATCCAATAGCGCATGTTCAAATTGATCTAATTTTTCCTTGCCTTTAACTCTATTTTTTATAGCTCCAATACATGCTCTGAATGTATCAAAACAGTTTTCATTAGAAATAAGTGTTGGAACAATATTTACATTAATAAGTAGCTCCTTTATATCTTTATTGGCTCCAGTAATGTATACCTGGATGCCTCTATTGTGCCAGTCTTTGACGACACTTTCTAATGTGAGAAGTCCACTTTGATCCATAAAGGGTATATTCTCCATTCTTATTATTACAATCATCATATCATTTAGTTGACTGCAAAAGTCACGATACTGATTAGCGAACCCAAAGAATATAGGTCCATCGATATTTTGGACATAGATAGACTTGGCGAGTTCGGCTGGGATCTCCTTTTGGTCAACTAAGTCACTAAGCCTTACTTTAGATTGTGAATTTTTCATTCCCTTGGTCATACGCCCGATGAATAAAATCGATGCAAGGGTAAATCCTACTGCAACTGCATTAAGGAGGTTATCAAATAAAGTAAATAGCAAAACTATAGTCCAAACCGCAGCATCTTGTTTTGGAACTTTAAGCAACATTTTTATTCCTTTGAAATCGATGATGTTTATACCAATATTGATAAGAATACCAGCAAGTACAGCCATAGGAATCTGCTCTATGTAATCTGCAATTCCAACTATAATAACAAACAAGAAAATGGCTTTTGTTATACCTGATCTTTTACTATTGCCACCACCTCGTATATTGGTAACAGTACCCATAGTGGCACCAGCACCTGGGATACCACCCAGCAAACCAACTATAATATTTCCTAATCCCTGCCCTAGAATAGTTTTTCTACTATCATGATTTGATTTGGTCAGATTATCTGCCACCACTGATGTGAGCAATGAATCTATAACTCCTAGACCACCTAACATGATGGCTGGTCCAGTCATAATTTTTAAGTCTCCCCATCCAAGTATGGATATTTCATTTATATGTAGATAGGGTAGTGATCTTGGTATATTTCCTATTAGCGGGACTTCCATTTTGAAAATAGCAGATATCACTGTACTTATTATCAACGCAACTAATATAGAGGGAACTTTAGTTGTAATCTTCGGGACAAGATAAATGATAGCCAAGGTAACTCCTCCTAGCAGAAGTGCTTGTGAATTCAGATTTGATAATGGTGTCCGAATGTCTGAAATGATATTCAAAAAGCCTTTTGGTGATGCGTGACCAAGTAATGGGAATATCTGCATGCTTATAATAATCAAACCAATACCTGCCATGAAACTCGATACTACGGGGTAGGGCATTAGTTTTACATACTTTCCAAAATCTAATATACCAAAAATTAACTCGAATATTCCAGCTAGGACAAACGTCCCTATGATAAGTGGTAGTGCATTGTCTAGGTCTCCAGCTGAAGCAATACCCATCGAAACTACAGTAGCGGCAACTACTGTCATTGGTCCAGTAGGGTCTGATATTAAAGTTTTGGTTCCTCCAATAAAACCAGCAATAAGACCAAGAATTATCGCAGTATATAATCCGGCTTGAGCTCCAAGTCCAGATTGTACTCCAAATGCTAACCCCATAGGAAGCCCTATTATGGCAGCTAGGAGCCCTCCAGATAAATCTCCTCTAATATTAGAACTAATATGTTTTATATTGATATTCACCTTTTGGTTTTTATAAAAGTAATTGAGCTGCGATGGTGCACGAAGGACTGATTCTCTGATTAAAGTATGGCTTAGTAGTTTTACTTACTAAGCCATATAACTAACTATAATTAAAACATGATTTTTATGAACCCTCAAACAAAATTATCTTTGAAATTGTAATTTGATGGGAGACTGCTAATAGGAATGTTTATACTGTTTAAGTAGACTATAGGATTTTTATTAGATCAGGGATTATGCTGGGCTTATTATTAATCTACTACTTCAATTTTGATGATCGATTGAATATTCATTCTTTTTCCTAGTCCTCTTACGTCGTTTATTATTTCTTTTAATCTAGCTTTTTCAGCTTTCAATTTATCTAATCTTTTGCTATCATGAGAACAAGGATCATCATGATTACCTTCTGTGATTCTCATTATTTGCAGATTGTGATAGTTGATTTTCTTAGTCAACATTGCATTCAAGATGTCTGATGCATCTGAGGGCGTAAATAATCCGTCTATTAGACTGATGCTTTGTAATGTTGCTTTTGGTTGATTCTGAGTGCTATTCATAATTTCTAAGTTTTATTTATTTGATGATATAATAATTAAAGTTCTTCTTTGATCGGACGGAATGAGCATTATCTTTGAAAATCATAATTGCAGTTATTATAATTCCACTAATAATTATTTCTTTCAGAAATAATCCTCCAACTGACAATGATCCAACCAACCCGACTATGAAAAAGGTTGAGAAAATCAATGCTTCTGCGTTGATATTGATAGGCTTCTTCGATTGTCTTTCTAAATTGATGCTGTTTGCTTTAGTTGCCATTTTTATTATTTTTGTGATGCAAAGTTGCGTAAAATTAATTATAAGTATATATTTATATTTCATATAATATACATTAATAATAATAAATGAATTATACACTACATCAATTAGAGATATACAGGAAAGTGGCCGAATTACAGAGTGTTACGCGTGCTTCCGAGGAGTTGTATTTGACTCAGCCAGCCATATCAATTCAGCTAAAAAAGTTGCAAGAACAATTCCCTCAACCGCTTTTTGAAGTGATAGGAAGGAAGTTATATATCACGGATTTTGGAAAAGAAGTCGCCATCTCAGTTGATAAAATTCTTTATGAGGTAGAATCACTCAATTCAAGGACATTGACTTTCAATGGCCAACTTGCTGGCAAATTAAAGATCGCATTAGTGTCGACTGCCAAGTATGTAATGCCCTATTTTTTGACGGGTTTCATAAAGCAGAATTCTGGTGTCACCTTGACTATGGATGTAACCAATAAATCTTCAGTAATACAAAGTCTAGAAAAGAATTTGGTTGATTTTGCACTTGTGTCTGTCATACCAGATAGTATGAAGATTCATAGCATTCAATTGATGCAGAACAAACTCTACCTTGCAGGAGGCAAGGATCATAAGCAGCTAAAAACTAAAATATCAAATAAGAGTATCTCTCAATTGCCAATGCTGTATCGTGAATATGGCTCTGCAACTCGACAGGCAATGGAGGATTACATGAGTGCACAAGGAATTCCGAATGTGAAGCGGCTTGAGCTCACTAGTAATGAGGCAGTAAAGCAGGCCATTGTAGCTGGTTTAGGATATTCCATCATGCCCTTGATCGGTATTAAGAACGAATTGGAAACGGGTGATATAAAAATCATTTCAGCTAAAGAATTACCGATAATTACAAATTGGAATCTGATATGGCTAAAATCTAAAAGACTTTCTCCAACGGCTGAAGCATTCACAGAATATATTACCACTCGTAAAAGGGAAATTATTGATCAATCATTTGCTTGGTTTGAGAAGTATTAGATCTGGGTACTTTGATTGCTGATAAATGACTAGAAGTCAAAATGTTTCATCTAGTATATTTAATACTTAAATTCTCCGATGCTTGCGTCGGAGTCATAAAAAGATGTTTTTGTATGAAAACGCCTTATCACAAAAAAGATCCGAATACCGACCTTTAGGTTGGAAAAATTTTGGAGAATGCTCCATCCGCTTGCGGTGGGGTAGTCAAAATTTAGGATCTTTTTTACTAGTAGTTGTTTTTTCAAGTTGTACAAATTATGCGCAGAGCATTGAATCCATGGATGTTGAAACGGCTATTGTCGATACTTTATGGACAGAAAAAATAGTTAAACCTAATTCGTTTTGGAAAGAGGCATTATCATCAGAGCAATATAGCATAACGAGAGAAAAAGGGACAGAGAGACCATTTACTCATGCCTATAGCAAAAACTATAATGAAGGAATTTATTTATGCAACGTTTGTGAGAATCCTCTTTTTTCTTCTGAGACAAAATTCAAATCTGGCACTGGCTGGCCGAGTTATTGGAAACCGTACTTCAGTAAAAGTGTAAATGTAAGGACTGATAGTTCACTCGGTATGACAAGAGACGAATTAACATGTAATAGGTGTGATTCTCATATAGGCCATGTGTTTATTGACGGTCCAAAACCTACGGGGTTGAGGTATTGCATTAATGGGAAATCATTGAAATTCGTAAAAGAAGAAAAATTAGCAAAAGCTAGAAACACAAAAAACATAGCAAAAGCCGTGTTTGCACAAGGTTGCTTCTGGTGCGTCGAAGAAATATTTGAATCAATCAAAGGTGTAAGTAGTGTACTTTCTGGATATTCAGGTGGAAGCATTAGTAATCCAAGCTATAAGAAAGTGTCAAGAGGTGCAACTAATCATGCTGAAACTATTGAAGTTACCTATGATAGTGAAGCCATAAGTTACGATGAGCTCTTAAAAGTATATTTTAATTCCGGGGATATCACTCAGGTTAACGGACAGGGAAATGATGTTGGCAAACAATATAGATCTATTGTTTTTTACAAAACTCAAGGGCAAAAGGAGCAAATAGAAACCTATATATCTAAGTTGAGCGATTCAGATATTTACTCCCGCAGAATTGCTGTAGAGGTGCTTCCATTGACTAAGTTCTGTGTGGCAGAAAAGTACCATCAAGACTACGCCAAATTGAATCCTAATCAAGGTTATGTAAAAGGTGTATCTATTCCAAGGTATAAAAAGGCGATTAGGCTGTTTCCAGAACTATTAAAACAATAAAGTTTAGTATTATTATCATAGATCTTTAAAAGGGCTCTAATATGAAAAAATCAAAAATATACACTATGAAAACGTATTTAGTTACACTTATTTTATTAGTAACTTGTTCATTTACTTACGGACAAGATATCGACTACAATCTCAATGGAGGCTATATAGCCAATGGGTATGATCTTGTAAGTTACTTTTTAGGAACTCCAATGAAGGGTAAGAAAGAACATGTATACCAGTATGAAGACATTAAACTAAAGTTTACGAATCAGTCAAATTTAGATTTATTCAAGAACGAACCGGAAAAATACCTACCACAATATGGAGGATGGTGTGCGTATGCTATAGGTGCAAAAGATAAAAAGGTAAAAATCAATCCTGCAACATTTGAAATTACTGATAATAAACTGTATTTGTTCTACAATTCATGGGGCACCAATACATTAGAGAACTGGAGAGAGGAAGGTGCTACAGAATTGAAGAAGAAAGCGGATATAAACTGGGAGCAATTAAAGTTTGAGAATAATTAAAAAAGCCAAACGTCCTGTTATTATTATTATTATTATTATTATTGATTCTACGCCTAATTTAATGGAAAAGATAATATAAATTTGCTAGAGCTGAAATATTATTATTATGGGGCATGGTGCACATGAACATAAAAAAGCGGTAGAAGCATTTGCGGAGACACTAAATGCGGCAGTAGTAACAACATTTAAAGGGAAAGGATTAATTGCAGATAGCCACTCACTTGGTGGAGGCGTTCTTGGTAGGAGTGGAACACCTATAGCTTCATGGTTTATGAATGAAGCCGATTTATTGATTGTTTTTGGTGCGTCGTTTTCTAATCATACGGGAATAACACCTAGCAAGCCAATTATACAAATAGACTTCGATCCTTTAGCATTAAGTAAATTTTATCAAGTTGAAGTTGCGGTTTGGGGAGAAATATCAAGAACCTTAGACATATTTAATTCAGAATTGAAGGGGCAGATTAATACTACGGACCAACGCAGTGAAATAGCTGAACGATGGGATATTTGGAAAGTAGAAAAGCAAAAACGTCTATTAGAAACTTCGGATAATGGTATCAGTTCGACTGCTGTCTTTGAAACGATGAATAAGCTAACTCCAGAGAATGCGGTCATGTGTGTTGATGTAGGTAATAATGCGTATTCATTTGGGCGTTATTTTGAACCTACTAATCAAGATTTTTTAATGTCTGGTTATCTAGGTTCTATTGGTTTTGCTTTACCTGCATCTATTGGAGCTTGGGCTGCTGTTGGCAAAACTCGTCCTGTGGTAGCTGTTGCAGGAGATGGAGGTGTTTGCCAATATTTGGCCGAGATTACGACGCTTGTCAAGTATAATATGCCAGTAAAGTTGATTATCATAAATAATCATGAACTAGGTAAAATATCAAAAGAACAGCGGGCAGGAGAGTTTTATGTGTGGAAAACAGGCTTATCCAATGCTAATTTTTCAGAATTTGCTATATCTTGCGGAGCTTGGGGAAAACGAGTCGAAAAAGAAGAGGATTTAGAAGGCGCAATGCAAGAACTATTCGCCCAATCAAAGGCTGGAGTCCTAGAAATTATTACTGACGTAAATCTTATTTGAAATGGAGATTATTATCAATGTTTTTTTAGCAGTTTTAGGGATTTATTTTGCCATTGGGTTACTCTTTGGACTCTACTTTTTAGTAAAGGGAGCTCCGAAAATAGACCCTATAATGAAAGATTCACAAAAGAAAGTACGGGTTTTAATACTGCCTGGAGTTATAGCAACTTGGCCTTTTTTAATCAGTCGATTGTTTAATACAAAAACCACTTAATTATGACTTCTGGACAGCGCAAAGCGCACAAATATATTTGGCTGGTACTGATCATCGTCGTTCCTCTGACTATGTTTTCTTCGATAAAGAATTTGAACATTTTCTCTGCGAGTAGGCATATGCCAACACACCTTGAAGGATCACATGAGATAAGTCTCAAATCTTATGAAAATGATATTGTAAGTGTTTCTGTTTTTGAAAGCAGTATTGAGGTTATCTTAAAATCTACACTAAAAAACTCTTCCGCAGTGGTGTTTGAGATGGATGCAAAAGGAAATAAATCAAAAGCTATGGGCCAGTTGACAACAACTGGAATCTATAACTTCAACACTATTAATCTACCAAAAGGAATTATCATTTATGATGATTTAAAACAAGTAGAAATAACTAAATTTTCATTTCAATGGGATTAAATTATAAATTAGTTTTATGGAGCAAATACAAGAAAACATATGATAAGGTAATTATAGCCAGTATGTTGCTCTACATTGTTTTGTTTGCCGTTATAACCTTCGTTTTTAATTCTGAAACCAGTATTGAAACTTTGGTTATTAGAGCCTTTGGGTCATTGGCTATTATTATGTTACATATTATTTTAATAATTGGACCATTATCGAGACTAAATACAAACTTTCTTCCCATCCTCTTTAATCGAAGACACCTAGGAGTGAGTATGTTTATAGCAGCTTTTATTCATGGTGGTTTTTCCATGTTTCAGTTTCATGCCCTGGGTGATGTGAATCCTATATATTCGATATTTACTTCTAATATGGATTATAACTCGATACGTAATTTTCCATTCCAAGTATTAGGCTTTTTAGCATTGCTAATCCTATTTGTAATGGCATCTACGAGTCATGATTTTTTCTTGGCAAATCTTTCTGCAAAGGTTTGGAAATGGCTACACATGATGGTTTATGTGGCTTATGCTTTAATTTTTGCTCATGTGTTTTTGGGTGCTTTTCAGCAAGAGACATCTCTGTTTACTATTGTACTTATGATTGTTGGTTTTATAGTTGTTGCCAGTTTACATCTCATTACAGCATTCAAAGAGAGTAAGATTGATAACACTAAAACTGTAGAAAAAGAAGGTTGGTTAGAAGTCTGTAATGTATCAGAAATAGAAGAGGATCGAGCAAAAATATTCACGGTAGACAAGGAGCGTGTTGCCATATTTAAGTACGAAGGTAAGTTATCTGCTATTCACAATGTATGCAAGCACCAAGGAGGTCCTTTAGGTGAAGGCAAAGTAATTGATGGGTGTATTACCTGCCCTTGGCATGGGTATCAATATCTGCCACACAATGGTCAATCACCAGCACCATTTACCGAAAAAGTAGCGACCTATGAACTTAAAGTAGATGGAAGTACCGTTTTTATTAATCCGAAAGCCTTTGCTGAAGGCACAGAAGTTAAACCTTGTAATCATTAATAATGAAGAAGAACGATGAATTTTATGTGTCTTATATAGATGGTAGTTTAGGGGCAAAGACAAAACGTACATTAAAACGATTTGCGATAAGTGTGGTTGCTTTTATAGCCATTGGAGCGCTTGTTTTTAGTTTTGCTCAAAATCCATTTAAAAATAGTTCATTTGAGCTAACGAGTTCTACAAAAATTACGGGAACATATCACGAAAGTCCTTACCCGATGTTACGTGTAGATCTAGCTGGAAATGAATTTAAGAACATTTTACTTTTAGGTTTCGGGAAATCTAGCGCTAACCCTTTTTTAGAGAGATTGAAGAGTGAAGTGAAAGATTTAAACGGAAAAACCATCAGTATTGAAGGTAATTTAATTTTTTACAATGGTAAAACATTGATACAAATCACCAATAATGAAAAAGTAACTTTAGAGAGTGAGACTATAAAATCATTACCGAATAAAGAGCAGATTAGTACGATGACACTAGAAGGTGAAATCATCGATCCTAAATGCTACTTTGGTGTGATGAAACCAGGGAGAGGAAAAATTCATAGAAGTTGTGCCGTACGATGTATTTCAGGTGGTATTCCTCCTGTGCTAGTTACCACAGATGATAATAATATATCGAAATATTATTTGCTAACCGATTTGAAAGGTGAACCAATTAATAAGGACATACTTCCATATATTGGGAAACCATCTAAAATTAAAGGAGTAGTCGAAAAAATGGAAGATTGGTATGTTATGAAAATTGATGTTTCCGATATTATAGAATTAAACAAAAAATCAGCGATATATTAATTCCTACTAAATGTATGTCTAAAGCAAGTTGAATAAGATGGATCTATGTCGACAAGTGTAGCTAAACCTTTCTACATAGTGAATTGCCTGTCGATTTGTTAACGGTATGGAGTTAATATAAGGCAATTTTTAAGAGCTAGAAATTATGGAGTACGGAGGTTCTCATAGAGATTCATTTAGTCTCGGTCCCTATAGCTATAGGGATGAAATCTCGAAATTTCGAAATCTTTTTCGACTGAGTAATAGGAGGGTTAATTTGTACGAGTATTGTATTTACAACAAACAATTTTGAACAAATATTATGAATGTAATTAGTTATCTATTTATTGGAATGCTTACGGCAATAGTTGGTGCTTTACCATTGGGCACAACCAATGTTGCGGTCATAAATACTACAATAAAAGAAAATGTACAAAGTGCAATGAAGATCGTCTACACAGCGGCATTAGCGGAAGTGATTTTAGTGCTTATTGCCATTAACTTTAATATGCAAATTGAAATATTTGTAGGGATGAATATCTGGGTTCAGTATACAATTGCAGTCATATTATTGAGTGTTGGTATTATTCTCTTTTTGGGAAGGAAGGAGTGTGTGAAAGATGAAAATGAAGAATGTATCTTAATAAAGAAGAGGTATAATATTTCTAAGGAGGTGCTAGGTTTTATCTTAGGATTAATTAATCCAGCGGTATTAGCCTATTGGATATTTATGATTTCTTTCTTGAATAAAAAGATGATTTTCCTAAATGTCTCTGCCAGTTATACACTATTATTCTTATTTGTAATTGGTGTTTTCTTAGGCAAAGTACTTACTCTTTATTGCTATGGAAGGTTTAGTAATATACTTAAAGTGAAAGTGAAAAACATAACAACTAGCATAAATAGGGTTATTGGAGTTTTATTAGTGTGTATCTCAATTTTTCAGATGACTAAGTTATTTTATTTTTGACTTATATCTTCCATTTTGACTCAATAGATCGGGTGCTAACCTGTTGGGTAAGTCATGATTAAGTTCAGGAAATATGAATAATCCATTTGACAGCCACATGCATTATTGAACCAACAAATACCCTTATAATCTAAGCTAATATCGGAGTGCTGGGAGACTTGTCAAAGATCTTGCGATTTAGATGGTGGATGAAGTTTCATTTTGAAATTATTTTGGATAGCTTATTCTGTATCTACTCAAGTATGTATCATTTTCGGTGATCTCGCTGAGATCAAGATCTCTTTATTGTGTTCTACAATACGGTAATACCTACAGGATTAATAAAGAAAAGCAGCAGGAAATAATTATATCTGAAGGTCAATGATCGCAGAGAGATCACTGTATTGTAGCAATCTTACCTATAAACGCTATGATAACCTCAGCGAGGTTATCTATTCTGACAGCTGTTTATATTTATACCTTAGTGGATAGTTTTTACTTCAAAGTAAGGCTCTCGGCCAAAAAACTACTCAAGCTACGAATTACTTTTGAACTGGGAAAAGTGGAACAGCCCCTCCAATCCAACAAAAAAACAGCAATAATATTACGATGTTCTCCTTGACCAAATTTTGATTTTCCTTTCACCGACAAGATCATATTTTTTTGATGATCGACCTTATTGTGGATGGAGGACTGAATTGTTTCTATTTCACTAAATGATTCATCAACTAGCTGGAGAGAAAGCCCTACTTCAATTATAATATCATCCTTGACTCTTGTTTTTACAGTTGAAGTATTTGATAGCAAGAAGTCAATTATTGCTTTGTATTCATTATAATCGACTTTATGTTGATAATAACCAGATGCAGCAATAATAATAATATGAGCCAGCGTATAGATTTTATTTTCGAATTGCTGTTTGCTCAATTCCTGATCTGTCTCTTATGGATAGGTGTTCTCAACTGCCTGTAAGAATTCTGATCGATAATTAGCAACGCCTAAATTATGGAGCCAATAGACTTGATTGGCTAATTGTGCCCCCAAGCTTTAATCATTTTAGAATCTATAAATACTTTTTTATAATTGTATGATTGAAATAGTTTCATAAACCTATTATGTTGTTTATGACGTAGACCTAGCTCATCAAGTCGAGCCATACGACGGAGTATCTTAGTACTCATCAGGCGTTAGTCAGGATGTTTTGAAAATGTAGCCTTTCTTCTTTTTTTCTTCTTGGTGTTAGCTTTGTATTTGATGTTTTTGGAAACTATATATTCATTTAGCGATTTCTGACCGAGGCCATTAGCAAATATTTTGTCCAAGGAATTTGCGGTATGACTGATTCCTTTCATTAGAAGAGATTTGTATTTGTCATTTCTATAATTTCTCCACATCCTTAAGCCCACGTGCCCTGCTTTGCTGGGACTAATTTTTGATGCGTTTTTTTCGTATTTGGTCCTTATCTGTACCGCACAGTTGACGTATTCATTTTGAATGTCAATTGGAGCTCTTTGTGGATATGCCGCTGAGGATGCAAAGGTGCTTAAGATGAAAATAAGTAAGGTGCGCCTAATTTGAATTTGATATTTCATAGGTTTTGTGTTTTGAAGGATCTGGATATAGAGTGCTATTTGATATTAGCGATCAGATCACTTGCGTGTTGAAATAGGTGATGTAACTGTGGGGTTTAGCGCGTACTTACAGTGAACATGTCATTGCTAAACACTAATTGAATGTGTTCAAATGTTCAATCGTGAATGATTAGAAAATATCATAATTTAAACCACATCTAACTATGCTGTTTTGATAACCTAAGAAGCTCTTGTCATCTTCTGAAAAATGCCTACCTCTATTCGTAATTGATACTTTACTTGTGAAGTATATATTTTTGTTCAGCGTTATTTTAAGTGATCCAGTAGCTCTGAGATAATCAAGTAGGACGTTAGATCCTTTTTGTGCGCTCCTAGTATGGTATGTTCTTCTAGCCGCAGAACCTTTTAAGTTGAATTCTACCTTTTGCTTTTTTTTGAGATCTTGAGATAGGGTTGTTATTGATGATACCCAAACTTATTTTGGATGACATCAAACCGTTCTGTGGCTGTCATGCCAAGAGTCAATTTAGCTTTCTTCTTAAGTTTCCAGATGTATTTTCCTGTAGGATTATGATACGTACACTTTCGTTCTTTCATGTTTTTTTTATTCAACTTTTCGTCATATTTGTTATCAACATAATAGCGAACAGAATAGTCATATCTCTTGCCTAAACTATGACTATTACGATCAGATTTGAAGCTCATCTGCTGAAGAGAAGACTTTAATTTGTACTCATTATAATAGAACTCCCTATCTTCCCTGGTAACATAACTTGTATTAAGAAATTGACCCTGGATATTAATTCTATTACCCTTAATAAGATTAATATTACACTTCATGAATAAGAGAGATTTATCAAAAGATCTGGGTGCTATAATAACGTCAGAATCGTCTTCAATTCTGTTTGTACGGTGTTTTTTATACTCACTTCCAATAGTCAAGTAATTAGTTTTATTAGGTTTGAATATATATATATGATTTTAGCGTATGGCCTGAATAGGTTCGCAAAAAGGAAGGTGGGGAAGTAATCCAATTGTACTTTTCCATTTATACTCATATAATGTTTTTTGATTTCACTTTCAATGATATGCCTGAATTCAAATGATGAAAATTTCCACTTCTTAAAGCTTTTTCATAAACGTCATTTCGAAGAATAATTTTATTTGCATTCGGATTAAATACATTGTGTTCATAACCTGAACGTGCCTCAATATCAAAATTCAACTTAGTCTGGCATATAGCGCATTGGCTAATGATGCGGAATACGGTTAACGTTGAATATTTGATTGCTGTCATGAGATATATTTTGTATACTAGAAAATGATTTCCTTTACATTGGGAATGGTACTTTATTTTTGGAACTACGGATGATGATATACGGAGTAGCGACACGATAGCGAGCCATTCCATTTTATCTAAAGCTCTCAGTAGTTTTTATTCTTCCAATATATTTTCTAGTATCGCATAATATCGACTGGCAATAAAATTAGCGCCAACTTCATTATAGTGTATATCATCTGCAAATAAACTATCTGTAAATCCAGTGAACATATCTACGGCAATAACTTGTGAGGAAGTTGTAGATTTCTCTGATGCAATAGTCAGTATTTCTTGTGTCAGTAGATTGAAATAATTTGTTAATTCAGTAGTCATTATATCAGATCTTCCAGGTGCTCCTTGTTCAATGATTATAGTTACATTAGGATTGGCATTTTGCAAAACATCAATTACTGCTTTTATGTTTGATATCGTTCGGTCAAACGGTAAGTTTTGTAAGCCGTCATTTCCACCTAGTGTGCTGAAAAGTACAATGTCTGGCGCTCCTGTTTGAGTCCCTATATAGTCAAAGGTCCAATTATTCTCTGTCAGGTCTTTCCAAAGCTCGTATCTGAAGCTCTCAAATGCTGGCCTGGAACCCTCTACACGCGATGCTCCTAAAGGCATTATTTTATTTATTGAAGTGCTTTGTAGTGTAGACGTTGAATCATCCTTGCCGCAAGAATTGAACATCAGTAATGATATCCCGATTATTAAAGTTTTGTAACTACTCAGGTACACAAAATACAATAGGTTATCAAAAAACTAAAAGTTATCCACAATGGCTTACAATGATATAAGCTTCTCTTCAAAAAACTAAAAGTTGTTGCCATTTTATGGGTTACTTTTATGGTTATTGTTAGTCTTATGATCATATAACTTTTTACTATTGTTACTTAATTTACATGTCTTTGAGATGTGAATTTAGAAGACGAAACAGATCAACTTTTTTGTAAAATAAACACCTTGAGCAAAGAGCTATCAGATGTTAAACAGGAGAATCTAGATCTCAAAAAACAGGTTGTCCAGTTAAAAGAAAAGGTAATCATTCTAGAAGGTAAATTACAGAGAAAGAAATAGTACGAATAGCTCAATACCACCATCAAAA
>JBLHWH010000156.1:0-15854 GCA_047628935.1 Halioglobus sp.
TGAGATCGTTTTCCCGCAAATCTCTCAGACCGTTTTCCCGCAAATATGCTATTTGCTATAAAAGCCGATCTGTATTTTCTACAAAAGCCGGTCTTTTTTTGCTTTCAATTTTACCCTTCGGGTGAGACCGTTTTTCCGCAAATATGCTATTTGCTACTAAAGCCGGTCTGTATTTTCTATAAAAGCCGATCTGTATTTTCTACAAAAGCCGGTCTTTTTTTGATCCTTTCGAAAATATTTTCGGGTGAGATCGTTTTCCCGCAAATCTCTCAGACCGTTTTCCCGCAAATCTCTCAGACCGTTTTCCCGCAAATATGCTATTTGCTATAAAAGCCGATCTGTATTTTCTATAAAAGCCGATCTGTATTTTCTACAAAAGCCGGTCTTTTTTTGCTTTCAATTTTACCCTTCGGGTGAGACCGTTTTTCCGCAAATCTCTCAGACCGTTTTCCCGCAAATATGCTATTTGCTATAAAAGCCGATCTGTATTTTCTACAAAAGCCGGTCTTTTTTTGCTTTCAATTTTACATTTCTGGTGAGACCGTTTTTCCGCAAATATGCTATTTGCTACTAAAGCCGGTCTTTTAATCAAAGAAGTTCTCGTACTGATTATCTCTACCTAGTATTTCTGGTTCTTTCACTGGATGTTCTAGATCTAAGATGTCTTCATCATTATTTGCTTGTAGTATGAGGTCTTCTTTTGCTTCGCCTAATAATAGAGAAGTACTCTGAGCTTCCCACTTTTCGAGCATCTTCAGTCCTTCTTCTTCGAACACCCCATTCTGTAGATCTACAGATTTCATGAACGATTCGGACATATCCATAAATTGCTCCATCTCCCCTACTTTGTTAGATACATCATCTGCAATTGCTTCCAGTGCCGCATCGAACATAGCCTTTTTATCATTGTCTCCTTTGATTACATTCATAGCGGACTTCATGGCTGAGTGTCCAGCCATAAGTGCTTTTCGCTCTATTGCTTTAACTTTAACCTGATCTTCCACATCTTCGACTAGGATTGCACTGTTCTCATACATCTTATTAAGAACACGATATAGGACTTCCATCTTACGATATAGATCTTCGAGTTTGATGTTTGATTCTTTGAGCCTTCCTGCTTTTCGACTTTTGAGGATCATCTGAGCATTCTTATTCGTCTGTTTTGCCTTACTCGCTTGCGCCATGTTGGACTTGATCTCTTTCTGATTGTTGAGAATCATTTCCTTGAGCACGTGCATCTGACCTCTGAGTTGAGTAGTCTGCCGACTCATCTTTTTCAGATTATCTTTCAAATCGTCAACATAACTTTTCAGTATTGCAATCGGGTTGATCTGCACAAATATTCCTGTGATCAATCTCATTGCACTCTTGTACATATAGCTCACAAGTGCTCTTGTCTTAGGATCTATCGCCATAAATATGATAATACCCAGTGTCACCAGACCTATAACTAACCCCGCCGTTGATGCAAGAAATGCTATTAGTGCGTTAAAAAATGTTACCACTAAATACGTACCACCAAGGACTACCCCAGCTAAAACTAATGCACCCGTTACGCCCTCCGGCTTTCTCCAAAATGATTTTGGCTTTATTTCTGTCATATTAAATTCTCAAAATTGAATGTGATATAGAACTCTCACAAAGATCAAAAATAAGAAAAAAATAGGCTTCTTGATACTGTTATCGACTAAGGATGTGTTTCTTCGATAAAAAATAGCTAATCTGGTGTGAAATTGACCATTTTTGAAGTTGATTATTAGTGATGTTGTAAAGTTGTTTATTTGTAATGTTATGAAATTGATTGTTAGTTTCTAGACTTCCTGCAATTCATATTTTAGTCATTTTGATCAATTTCAGGTACTTACGGAATTATTTTGTGTAAGCTTTATCGTTCATAACGATTTGATTTTCAATCAATCGGAATAAAGACCATGAACTATATTTTTTTTCTACCTTTGCCATGCAAATTATCCCCCCGAACGCACACCTAAAATTGAGTATTTAAACATATAATATGGGTTGGTTCAAAAGACTTAAAGACGGTATACAAACCGCAACGAAATTTAAAAAAGAAGCTCCTGACGGGCTATGGCATAAGTGTAAAAGTTGCTCTGAGCTTACCACTATCAAGGAACTCAAGGAAAACATATTCATTTGTCCGAAGTGTGATTACCATGTAAGAATTGGTTCTCACGACTACTTTGATATCATCTTTGATGGTAAATACACACTCCTATTCGAAGATATTGTGTCTAAAGATATCCTAGGATTCAGTGATGTGAAGACTTATGAAGACAGACTAGAAGCTGCCGTTCTCAAAACAGGACTAAAAGACTCTATATCAGTGGCTCATGGAAAATGCGGGCGTAAAAACTTTGTGATCGCAGCAATGGATTTCTCTTTCATTGGAGGCTCTATGGGTTCTGTAGTAGGTGAAAAAATTGCTAGGGCTATAGATTACTCTATCGAACATAGATATCCGTTTATGATCATTGCTAAATCTGGTGGTGCTCGTATGATGGAGTCCGCTTTCTCATTGATGCAGATGGCAAAGACTTCTGTTAAGTTAGCTCAACTATCAAGAAATAAAATTCCATATTTTTCTTTCATGACTGATCCGACGACTGGTGGTGTAACGGCAAGTTTTGCTATGCTTGGAGATATCAATTTTGCAGAACCTGGCGCATTGATTGGTTTTGCAGGACCAAGAGTTATCAAAGAAACGATAAAAAGAGACTTACCAGAAGGTTTTCAAACATCAGAATTCTTATTAGACCATGGATTCTTGGATTTCATTATTCATAGAAAAGAATTAAAGGAACGATTAGAGACAATGCTATCAATTTTTGATACAAATGAAGAATTGGAAGAAGTAGCTTAGTTGATGTGCTAATTATTTGATGTGTTGATCAAGTGATTTTTGCATAGCAAAACAAGTAGGCCTGTATAGCGAATTGCAAATTCGGGGGAGGGCTTACGGGTTATTTTTTTTTTGGATGTGTTGATGATTCAAATTTTAATGTTGACATTCGATTATTGATTATCAATAGATTATCTTCAAAATTTCATGTCTTAGAGTTAGTTATTAATTCTTAAAATCAACAATTCCATAATTGATAATTGATAATTCAGCGATTCGATAATTGCATTCATCTAATAAATCTTACATTTGCATCCTTGTACGAAACAATTCCTTGCAATGTACCGTTGGGAATGATTGTGAAGTGAACTGATATCACGGATCAGACTAAATATTAAGACATAAATATTCATGGGAATAATAAGTATTTCGGCTCAGTTGATTCTTAGCCTTTCGATTTTGGTAGTACTGCACGAGTGTGGTCATTTTTTTCCTGCCAAATGGTTCAAAACTAGAGTGGAGAAATTTTATCTTTTCTTCAATCCTGGTTTTTCACTTTTCAAAAAGCAAATAGGAGAAACAGAATATGGTATCGGTTGGATTCCTTTCGGTGGTTATGTGAAGATTTCAGGAATGATTGATGAAAGCATGGACACAGAGCAAATGGAGCAAGAGCCGCAACCATGGGAATTTAGATCTAAGCCAGCATGGCAGAGATTGGTTATCATGTTAGGTGGTGTGACTGTCAATTTCGTATTGGGATTTTTGATTTTTGCAGGTATGATGTGGTACTGGGGGGAGACTTACTATAATGCATCAGACCTTAAGTATGGGGTAGTCGCTAGCGAACTTGGTAAAGATCTTGGAATCAAAGATGGTGATCATATAATATCAATCGGAGATGTAAAATTTGAAAGGTATAATCCTGGAATAATTTCTCAAGAGATCGTACTTAATGATCCTGAAGCACTAATAGTAAATAGAGAAGGAAAAGAAATAGCACTTCCTATTCCAGTAGACATGGCTGAGAAACTAACAAAGTACGAGAATAAGGGTGTTGGGTTATTCGCAGCTAGACTTCCACAAAGAATAGCAAAAGTAACTGGTGGTGCCGCTAAAAAAGCAGGCATGAAAGCAGGCGATCAGATCATTGAAGTAAATGGAATAAATACATTTTTTCTCAGAGATTTCTCAGCTGCTTTGGAGGGCAAAAAGGAAGAAAATGTAAACTTTACTGTCTTAAGAAATGAAAGAGATACCCTTAATTTGTCTGCTACGCTTAGTAAAAAAGGAGAGTTAGGAATCTTTAATGTCTTGCTCGATGGATTCGCTCCAGAGCAAAAACAAAAATACAGTCTTGGACAAGCGATTCCAAAAGGAGTAGATATCAGTTATGGATTTTTAACTGGACAGTTGAAAGCATTTAAACAGATGTTTGCTGGTAAAATAAAGGCTACTGATTCTCTAGGAAGTGTTTTCTCTATCGCTAAGATGTTTGATGAATCATGGAACTGGGAGCAATTCTGGAAGATTACAGCAATGTTATCTATTCTATTAGGATTCTTTAACCTACTACCGATCCCTGCACTTGACGGTGGATATGTTATGTTCCTGATATGGGAAGTAGTAACAGGTAGGAAACCAAATGATAAGTTTATGGAATATGCTACCATGGTAGGGTTCTTTATTCTTATCGGACTGATGATATTTGCTCTTGGATTGGATGTTAGTAAGTGGTTTAAGTAAGGTTGATAAGACTGAAGTTTTAAGTTGAAATATTAAGATTTAATCTCAATATTGAAAATTTAAGAACTTAAGAATAATATAATGGCTCAGCATCTTTTTTGGTGCTGGGCTTTTTTAGTTATAACAAGAAATTGTATGTATGTGCTGCCCCATCTGTTGTTACTTCAGAATGTAAATAGCTTGAATCATACTAGTGATTCTGGATTCTATGGAGAACCTTACTATTGTTTTAACAATGATCTAAGACTTATTCAGCAATACAAGATTATCACTTTACGATACTACATCATAAATACTGTGAAAATAAAAGAAACATAAAGAAAATTGCAACCTCTAGCTGGATACATCTCATCCAACGAGGCACGTGAACTTAGTCAATCTTGAGCTACATTCAAATAGATCTTGCTACTTCATATTCTACAAATGAAAGGGTTAGAATTACTAAAACCTCAACTAATATATAAGACCAACCTATTAAAGTAAGCGTGCTAGAATGGTAGAATGCCAATCCTATTGAAAGAAAACAATATAGAGAATTGGCAACTACAATCATTATTATGAATCGAGAATAGCTTTCACTTACAAAGAAGAAGCAAAGAAAATCATACCCAGCAAAGATGCATGGAAATGAAGCTAGCAATAACAAAGTCCCCTCATCAAGACCGACAAGTTCTGAAAATCGCACCAAAACTACTCCAAGCAGAAATGCAGAGACTAAGGCACCGATACCGTCCATAAGAAACAGATGTTTGGGATTCATTGCCAACTGACTTTGCAAACTCATGTTGTTCATTTGGTTACTTTGACACAAAATAAAGAATCTAAAGAGAAGTAAATCTATGTAGACAACGTTATGTATGGTTGCGTCTATATTCATTGACTGGAACCCAACGACTTAAAATACAAACACCTTATATTCAATTGATTACAAGTCATTTCAAATACCCCCAGGGGAATCGAACCCCACTCCTGAAGGAACTGGGTATTGAATCTTGATCCAAATGATGCTGAAAATTCTTATATAACTAATAATGAGGTGATTATAATTTAGATGAGACGGGTTAGACCAAATAGAACCAAGAAAAACCACTAAATGAGTGACCACAGTGTGACCAAAAAGACGAATCTTTGAAAAGTACTTTATAAAACTATAACTTATGGCATCAATTAAGGTCGCCATCCGAAAACGTAAAAGTGCGCAAGGTTTAAATCCGATTATCATCCGAATTCGTAAAACCTCGAAGCAAGTATCCTTTCAAAGATTAAAGCGCAAATTATACAAAGAAAGGGCAACTTGAATAGTAAAGCCTATCACGTTGAATCAGGTTTGTTGAGAAATTGTTCGATTGATGAAAAAGGAAAAGAACATATTTGTTTGTTTGCATCTGAAGATTGGATAATAGCAGATAATTGTAAAGCAACCTATCCTTGTGTGTGTGTGTGTGTGTGTATGTCATACCATCTAGAACAAATAACGGATTTACTTTTCCACCAAGAAAAGCTTGAACATAAATAGTTAAAACCACAACCAAGCACATCATACTATCTATGATTGTTCATAATCACCCTTTTTATTATTCTAAGATTGTTAACATAGCGTTATTTGTGATATACAGGTTTTGTTGCTGTTCGATTGTTAATTTATCGACATCACAGTTCGCTTCAATGATAATGTCACCATCATAGCAAGCATCTGGAAAAGCAAGTTTATTCCAATTGTTAGGGTCGTACCAGTCTGTACTTTCTGTGCCCAGAAAGTGAAATTCAGCATTCTCTACATTAAATGTGATGGATAACTCATTATCGAAAACACCTTGACCTGAGATGACAACTTCATCATAAATCGATATGATTTCATAGAACCCATCTGGAAAACCATCTCCAAAGCTGTCAAAAAATGTGAGAGTATATGTACCATCTGGAAGGTCAAACTCGTAGAATTTACTTGAGTTTGCCAAGGGTGGTGGTATATTCTGTGATTCATCACCTGGGTCAAAATTACCATCTGAATCAATTATATTATTCAAACTGTCTTGCAGCTCCCAGGATATATCTTGTGGATACGCATCAAAATGAAGTTCAAAAAAGAGCTCATTTTCTCCAGGTATGCCGCAGCCTTTTGACGACAATATGGAGACACGTGACCCAAGCGTATCAAAATTTAATCTCATCCTAGTGACTTGATCTTCAGTAAATAAGTATTTGCATGCATCATCTGAATAGTCCATATAGTTTTGTACCATATCCGCAGAACGACATGATGTATGACCTAATGCGCACCCATAGTTAGGAGCATCTGAGGCAGGTGTGTCAGACAAGTCATCATCATTGGAGCAGGGCCCATCACCCCAGATGTGGAAGAGACTTAGCCAATGTCCTACTTCATGTGTTCCAGTTCTTCCAAGATCATAACCCTGAGGTAAGTCAAATTGCGGTCCCCTACCAACATATTCATAATCTATGACGATACCATCCATTAAGTCGTCAGCATTAGGAAAAGTAGCATAGCCTGCAAGGTTATGCATGTCACCAATCCAGATATTGCAATACTCTGTTGCTGGCCAATTGCAGATACCTCCAGTGGTGTCATTCTTGATACTGGTTTTGATTTTAAATACAGTCGAGTCGGTGTAAGTTCTAGTTATACCACAAGTAGCGTTTCCGTATTGATCACGGGTAGCTAAGCAAAATTCCATTTCAGGATTATCTATGACATCAGACCAAAAAGTATCAATGTTAGTATTTAGCAGTTGGAAATCTTCATTCAGTACGTCTATTTGAGACAGTAACTGCTCATCGCTTACATTCTCTTCCTCATTATTGTAAACTACGTGAAAGACAACTGGAATGGTCGCAAGTCCTTCTAAAGGGGATGTGGAGGATGATCGTTTTTTACTTTGTTCTTGCTTCTTTCTAAAGTCAGGATCATTTTTCATCATTTCCTGGTAGCTTTCATTCGTACCACAATGGCCTTGAGCACTTACTTCTAGAGTACAAAATAGCAACAGGAAGAAAAGCAGACCTATATATCTTCGGTGTGTAGCTTTAATTTTATGTAGGGTAATCATATGGTAAGGCTTTTTTTGGATTGCAACACAGATTAGTCTTTTCTTATTAGCGTTGTCTTATTGGGGTAATTTCCACAAGATAATTTAATTTAAAATCTAATCACAGCTACATTCACAATATTCAAAATTGTTTTTGGCTTATTTAGTAAGGTATCATATTTTAAGAGACGATATTATTTCTTGAATTATGAACTAAGTTTTAACTCTTTTTACTTTGTAGCACCTTAGATGTTTGATTTAACCCAATAATACCGTACTACACAATAAGAAATGCATTTGGCTATCAATTAAAAGTAAAATTGGAATAACAAGAAGCAAAACAAACGAATATAGAATGTAAAATCTAGGACTGTTAATTTCTGGCCTTTTCACCCTGATATAAATAACACAATACAGAAGGAAATGTACGACTTCCTTTGGGTATTACCACAGTTTAAAACCATCTTAAAATCTCATATAAAAACGAGATCGACAAAAGAGTTTATTGATTTACTTCTCAACCAAAACTAAACTAGGTAATCTGTTCCAAATGTTGCGGTATAGTTATGCCATTCAAAAAGTAAAATCAAATTTAAAGTAGTTATGTGCCGGAAAAGCCCTAGGTTGGCTTGAGAGGCTATCGAATTGACCGATTTGAATTTCGCCGTTCGTTTCGACTTTTTGACTTAATAAGAAAAGAATAAAATGAATTGTATAGACAGTAGAAGTACATATTACATACTTGAAGGTTTTAAAGTGATCTTAGTACGTTTACTATTAGATACACAAAAAGATTAACATAGAAAGTTCCAAGTTTTTATAAATTATTATTCCGCTCTTTCCTTTGGAATAGTTGGGAAACGCTAGATTTATTAGGCTTACGTTGGACTTTTATAAATCGATAGAAAAGAGTGAATCGTCAATCATAATATAAGAAGGACTCCAAATCGTCTGTAAATCCAAAACCCTCATAGGTATATGTCTAAGCGAAAACTTGTCACCAGACTTTTTATATTTGATGTTTTAGATGAAACGTTTGAAGGAAATGGGTAAAGATTACTTGAAGGAAAACAGTCAATTATGTGACCAACTCTTTATAATAAAAAGAGCCAGATCGCATGATCTAGCTCTAAATGCTTGATTATCAAGCTAAGTACCCCCGGGGGGAATCGAACCCCCACTCCCGAAGGAACTGGATTTTGAATCCAGCGCGTCTACCAATTCCGCCACAAGGGCTAGTGGTACTTCGTCTACCAATTCTGCCAGCTAGGCTGATCTAGAATCGGAATGCAAAAGTATTCTTTTTTTCGATATTGTAAAACCTTATTTCGATTTTATTCCCATCTCATTTGTAGTTTATCCTTTTGAAAAGCAATTCGCTTCAAAATATTTAATTCATCTGTTTATTTAATCTTACAACAACGTCAAATCCCCATAATAACTAGTCACCTTTCCTTCTGTACAAGGTCGTTGTTTTATATTCAATGCTGCCTGTAGTTCTTTTTATTTCGCTGTGGGTTGCGAGCATTTTCTGACTTTTATTTCTTCACTTGCTTTATTAAAACCTCTTGTTGTTACTACTTTTTGTGTGTTTCCTATTCTTATTATCTCTTTCCATGAGTGTCTTATTCCATTGGATTTTAATTGACAGCGAATAGTGTTTGCTAACCAGTATGCTAACAATCCTAGATTGAGATGTGCTAAGGTTGCATCATCATTTTTGTGATATATAGGTCTTAGGTCTAAGTCTGTTTTTAGTGTTCTAAACGTAGATTCTACTTCTCTGATCGTATTATATACATTCCAAACTACAACTTCGTCCACCATATCCATACTTGTTCGCAAAAAATATCTTCCCAGTCCTTCAAGCTTTTGTTGCTCTTTATTTATATTTTTTTTCCATGTTAGCTTTACTACTTGTTTCCGCTTTTCATCATTTGTAGTTTTGATGTCATATCGATTATGAACAGAAGAATATTTTTGTTTTGCTCTTCCTATTCTCTGGTGTACTTTGTCTACCTTTTTTGTGCCTCCTTTTTTACTGAGGCAAGCTTTTATTTTCTTTAATTCTTCTTCAAAACGCAATTCGAACTGGTCTTTCATTCCCTGTTCCTTCAGTGCTTCCTTGTTGCTAGTCAACTCTAAGAAGTAATCTCGATCTGACTGATCAGCTACCTTTTTTAGAATAATGTTGTACTTTGACTTGGTCTCCATTAATACGCTAAGTCGACTTTTATCGATTTCATAATCAGTCAGTTTCTTTCTTGATACGCATAAGTATTGGTAGCCTTTGCTACGGATCATTTGCAAGTTCGTCTCTGTTGCTATGCCTGCATCTATAACTACGATTGGTTTGTTGGTGTTTTTTGTGTAATCGAGTTGATCAATCACCTTTTCTAAGCCCGCACTATCGGCAAAATTGCCCTCATGCATTGAAGAGTATTTAATGAATTCATAGATATTCACTACCAAAGCCAAAACTACTAATCGGGAATCACTCCTTTTTTCCTTACTCCTACCAAATTTTGCTAAAGAACTGTTTCTTTTTTCTCCTTCAAAGTAGGTGTTGGTTAAATCATACAACATTATCTTATCTTCTATATCAAACAGTTCGTTGGTACGCAACGATAGATGCTGTTCGAGATCTTCCTTTATTGCATGAAGCTTTGTTGCTCCTCTATATAGACGATCTTTATTCATCTTATCCAAGGGAAATCCGGTTAGCTCACAAATAGCCGAGTTTTCCTTGATCCATTTCGACGTAGCTAGTTCTGAGGCTGGATATACTGCACGACATATAACTTGTGTCTGCGCTAATTGTATTTCGGATTCGGTAAATCCATTGCGTTGTAATACTCCATCAATTTTTAATTTTTGCCATGTATTGTAACACATCCACTCACAACCTACTTCTTTGACATCCTTATGTCCTATAGTGTCTATATCCACCATTCGGCTATCTTTATCATGAAGTGTTAAGTCTAGCTTCTTGTTGGCGACTATTTCGTTCCACCATTTTGTAGTCCTTTTTTTACCAATGGGTCTGTTAGATCAAAAAGTGATATTTTTCGCTCATACATATCGGTAAGGGATCTAGCTGTGATATTAAGTTGTTCGGGAGTCAAGGTGTCTTCTAAAAATCCAACGTTAAGTATTGTCCGATGACATACTCGCCCGGTATGATTACGATAGCTTTCTACTATTCGTTAGTATCCTTCGTATTCTCCAGTCTTAGGATTGGTTCTGCCATTTGATTTAAAATACATGAATCAAAGGTACAACATTGGACACGACCCAGTCAACCCCCCTTGTGTACTACAAACTGTATTTATATTTCATTAAGTCAATGAACACAGGGTGTTTCATATTTAATTCGCAATAACAAGTGCCATTTTTATGCTTTTTACACCAAACTTCAACATTTAGACACCTCTGTTTTATCCCTTTTGCTCAATGTGGGTTAAGAAAGAAATAAAAGTTTTCAACTCCCCCCATTTTCCAATAAAAAGACGGTACCATCCGAAGATTGTACAGCCATTTATTATTTATTTATTCCTTTCGGAATCGAATGTTTACATCATTCAAGGAATTCCTTCTCAGCCCATAGACGCCGATGAAGGATTCTCTTCTGGTATTTCATTAATCACAACATCTGTAGTTAATATCATTCCTGCAATAGATCCTGCATTTTGAACCGCAATTCTAGTAACTTTTGTTGGATCTATAACTCCAGCCTTTTTAAGGTCTTCATACTTCTCTGTTCTTGCATTAAACCCTTTAGCTCCTTTCATTCTCAAAACTTGATGCAATACCACAGATCCATCAACACCTGCATTATCAGCAATTGTTCTTAATGGATACTCCAACGCTTTTTTTACGATTTGGATACCCATATTCTCATCCTCATTTAAACCTTCTACTTTATCCAAAGCTATCATTGATCTTACCAAAGCGACTCCACCACCAGCAACAATGCCTTCTTCAACCGCAGCTCTTGTTGCATGTAAAGCATCATCAACTCTATCTTTCTTTTCTTTCATTTCTACTTCTGTCATCGCGCCTACATAAAGCACAGCAACTCCACCTGATAATTTAGCAAGTCTTTCTTGTAATTTTTCTTTATCATAATCAGAAGTAACCGTCTCAATTTGAGATTTGATCTGCTTTACTCTTGAATTAATATCGGCATTTCCGCCTTTTCCTTCTACGATCGTAGTATTGTCTTTGTCAATAGTAACTTTAACAGCAGTTCCCAACATTGAAAGGTCAGCATTATCTAATTTGTATCCTTTCTCTTCAGAGATTACTGTTCCTCCTGTTAGAATAGCAATATCTTCCAAAATTGCCTTTCTTCTTTCTCCAAATCCTGGTGCTTTTACAGCTACTACCTTAAGTCCACCTCTTAACCTATTGACAACTAATGCCCCTAAAGCTTGTGAATCTACATCTTCAGCTATAATCAATAATGGTCTTGCTGATTGAACAATTTTTTCCAAAAGAGGAAGAATATCTTGTAAATTTGAGATCTTCTTATCGCAGATAAGTATGTACGAATTTTCATATTCAGTAATCATATCGTCAGAATTTGTCACAAAGTAAGGTGACAAGTATCCTCTATCAAATTGCATCCCTAATACTTCATCAACATATGTTTCAGTTCCTTTTGCTTCTTCAACAGTAATTACACCATCTTTTGTTACACTTTTCATTGCATCTGCAATCAAAGTTCCAATTTCATCATCGTTGTTTGCAGAGATAGAACCTACTTGTTGAATTTTTTCAAAGTCATTTCCAATTTTTTCACTTTGCTTTTCAAGATTTCCAACAACTGCTTCTACTGCTTTATCCACACCTCTTTTAAGATCCATTGGATTTGCACCTGCTGCAACATATTTCATACCTGCGGATACCATTGCTTGCGCAAGGACTATTGCGGTAGTCGTACCATCACCCGCAGCATCAGCTGTTCTTGATGCTACCTCTTTCACCATTTGAGCACCCATATTTTCAATTGGGTCTTTTAAAAGAATCTCCTTTGCTACTGTAACACCATCTTTAGATATTGCAGGAGGACCGAAGCTTTTTTCAATTACTACATTTCTACCTTTTGGTCCTAATGTAGTTTTAACTGCATTTGCTAATGCATCAATCCCAGATTTCAATTTCGCACGAGCATCTAAGTCAAAGGTTATTTGCTTTGCCATTTTATATTTTTTTTTATGATTTTTTAAATTTATATATCAGTCTTATAAGGCACTTCTTTAAAGTACTAATTTTTATATTTTCCGAATTTCTAAATAATTATAAGAATATCATCTTCACGCATAATTAAATATTCTTGTCCTTTATAATGGATTTCTTGCCCAGAATACTTACCATAAAGTACATTATCACCTTTCTTTACGGTCATTTTATTATTACCTTTTCCAGGACCTACAGCGACTACTTCTCCTTTTTGTGGCTTTTCTTTAACCGTATCAGGGATTATAATTCCACCTGAAGTCATTTCCTTAGCTGCTGCGGGTTTTATTACTACTCTATCATTGATTGGCTTCATATATAAATTGTATTTTTTATTTGATTAATAAATTATTTCTTAATAAAATTCTATTGTATTCTATTGCATAATGCGTGCCACCTAGGATTTGACTGTCATAGTAGCAACAATCTTTATCCATATTATATTTCAAGAGAATAACTCAGTAAGAGTAGCAGTTCATTATTGTCAATTTGCCACAATGACAAACTCAAAATTAGCTTAGTATCGAAGTTATTAAAAGCTTATTTAGCAACTATTTTCAAAAACCTCTAAAATAAAGAACTTATAACTATTACCCCTTAAATATTATAAAGTTTAACTTGTAAATAAACTTTTTAAGAAAGATCCTTTTGCAAAATATGATCTATGATCCCTTTTCAATAGGAATACTATGCCAAAAATTAAATAAATCAAGCAATTTGATCAATTAGGAAAACTAAAAAGTGTTACATGGAGAATAATTCCAAGTAGCACTTTTTTTATTCATTTGCATTATGTGTTTAGTCTCAAAATATAGTGTATGGGATGTCTTAATTCGTGCTAAAGTAGAAATCTATTACTTATATTCAATTAAATACCAAAATTGGGTTTAATAAAAAAAATCAATCAGTATACAAAGAAAGAATTACCATTATATATTTCTATCAAATCAAATTCCAGCAGCAAGACTTTCCCATTGAATTTGTGCTGTACCTAAATGCATAGCTTGAATAAAACTGCCGAGCTCATCAGTTCTTGCTTCTTTCACTTCCCCCAGAATAGTCTGCAAGTCAGAATTATTTGACAATACCGCAGCTAAAAGTTGAGACACTCCCTTTTCCGCTGCTCTACTAGTTTGTTCTACAACTGAGTAACTTTGGTTAATTGAAGCTGTTGATACAGCAAACGTAGATTTAATCACATTAAAACTTGCTGTAAGTTTATTATAAGTCTCCTGTCGTGAGCACTTTTTTCTACAATCGTTCATAAGTCTGGTAAGTTCTGATTCTTGCCTAGCTGCGCTAGCATCCATAGTATTTTTTATTGATTGTCGATAAGTACTTTGATTTTGAAGGAATATAGAAAGAGATCTTGTGCCCACCTCAACATCTCTCTTACTCTGAGCAAGATTATCACATAATTTTTGTAGTGCATTAGTAACTCTTCTCTTTTGATCATCATTTGGACCAATCCCTCTGTCTAATTCATTCTGAACGGCCTCTATTGAATTTGCATTTTGTGTAAATTCTCTACTGAATGCTGGTAATTGATCAATCCATCTTTGTGTAGGGGCAAAACTCCTGTTAAAATTATTAGCATTTGCTTCCGCTTGAGAAATAGCAGATCTAAGAGAACTTTTTATCCAGCTGAAGTCAGCAGATCCCTTAAATGTCTCTGTTGTATTCTCAATACAAAAGATAAAAGACTTACTACACCATGTAAATTTGGCATTTAAAGGATATGGCCCCAATGGGATTGCCGCAGCAGTTTTCAGTTGAGAGAGTGAACTCTTAAAAGTATTAAGACTTTTAATCGCTTGTTGTAATTCAGCTTTACTTTGAGAAGTTAATTGATAAGGGGTTAAAATCAAAAAACACAATATACTCAAATACATTATAGCTAATTTAAAGAATTTGTTAGATTTCATCATACTTATTTTTTAAGAAATTATTATAAATACTTAGTAATTACTAAGAAATTTTTGAAGCAGAATAAATTTATATTATACGTGAATTAAATTCACTCTTCATAATCTATTAATGCATTTGAACTAAAACTTCTCGCTGCATTTTTGACATCTCCCCATTCATTGATTATATCTTCAGCACCGATAGCAGTATCAATCCATGTAGGCTTCGGATCAATGGTTTCTCCATCTTGTGCTACAACAGATAAATTTATTGCACTAGATCCAAAAGACTTTAAAGTGTCACTTAATGTAGTTTCAAAATCAAGTATATTTTTTATTCCCAAATCAATCCAGTTTGCCTCATTGATTATTGGCTCAATTTGCTTCATAACATCTGTAAGAACCTTTCCTTTGTTGTCAAATTCAGTGAGCTCTTGCTGAGCTGATTCCAATTCACTCTTCAAATTTTCCTTCGTTTTTCTAGAACTAAAATATCCTAAATCATCGATTTTTTTTTCTATTTCCGGGATTTGATATTTAAGACCGCCAATTTTTTCATTAATTCCTTGAAGGACTTTTGCTTCCTTTTCATAAGCATTTTTCAACCGTTCATTTATCTGAACCATTTCCTTTTTAAATACAATAGCTGAATCATTAAAAGAATGGGCTTTAGAATTGGCTTTATCCGCTTGTGATGCAATTTCTTTTGCCATTTCATTTCTTGCATCATCAGGAAGATTCGACTTATTATTCATGAACTGCAAACTAGCAATCAAAGTCCCAGAAAATTGAGACAATTCATTTACTAATCTAACTATGCTAGAATATATATCTTTAGGAATATCCCCGTCATTTGATAAAAAATTGGGGTCAGCAACTATATGTTCTCTTAATATTTTTGGAGAACCAAAATTCTTCACTTGATTTTTGGCACTTTGCACCAGCGTACTGATATTTGAAGGATCATCTATTGGGTCTATATTGAACTGATCAATCTTCGAAATATAATTCATCAAGTGAGAAAATGAATCATGATCAATAATTAATTTTCGG
>JBLHWH010000157.1:0-15612 GCA_047628935.1 Halioglobus sp.
CACTAAATTCGTATTCATGACTTCCTTGAAAGTAGAGGCCGCCACAGTAAAGGCATTATTCGATGCAGGGCGACTCAGGTGGAAAATAGAAAACGAAGGATTTAACGAGCAGAAAAATGGTACTTTGAAAATGCACCATAAGATAAATTGTAATGATCTATATGCAATGAAAAACTTCTATACCTGTCTACAGATAGCTCATTTAATCAAGCAATTAATTACAAAGGCGAAAGATTTTGTAGCCCATAAATACGGAACAACAAGGATGATATGGACAGGTTTTTGCGCACTACTGCGACTCCTAAAAGAATATACACCTATAGCCCTAAAGCCAAAATACAACCTGAGATTCTGAATTAATGATAATAGAACTTTGGCAATATCGCCCAGTACTCTTTTATACTATTATTATTGAATTAGACATTTCTTACTATCACAACATCCCAATCTGTGACAGCGCTATGTCCATATATTTCTAGAATTAGATAACCTTATTTTTTTAAACTCGCTCTGAATCGCTGCAAATTCTCTAGAAGTCAATTTTTTTTCAAACTTTTGATTAGTTCGAGATGTTCTTCGATGCTCTTTCATCTTTTTCGGTATATTTACGATTATAATATACACATTAATCAGCTGAATATCATATATATATATATACCTTAACTAAACGCATTGGAGGTTTAGGGTAAAATTCCCTTTACCTGCTTGATAAAAAGGTGTAAATTACTATCTTTAGTCAAGTTAGAGCTAAGATCAATTTGTAGACTACTAATTATATGCTTTGATATTCAGATAGTACTCTTCGATCAACTGCTAATAAGAATAGTCAAATTAGTAAGTAGTTGATTTTAACAACTAAGTGATTATTAAGCAATCAGAAAGTGGGCAATTTTACGAAAAAGTGTATAGGTTATAACAAATTGTACTTAATTAGAATGTGAAGATAGAATTAATACCAGTAATCGAAATTACATATTCCAATGATGTTCCTTCTCCTGAAATAGGGCCTTATTGGAAATATCAAGATGATTGGGAAAACTATGCTCAAATCAGATTGAAAAACGCAGGATTTAAAGATGAATTTGAGCGATACAAAAAAGGTTCTTTATTCTATGAGCCTAGCAAAATCAGTCTGTCAAACCTCAAGAAAATGATAATTGATTGGTTTCAAAGCTATGAAGGTTCCAATTTAGATTAAATCCTTCCTTTTTATGGCGGATATATTTTGAGGGTGGATGATAAGGATGTTTATTTTCCACAGTGTTGTGGAGACTTAGGCGACATAGTTTACTGGGAGAAAATTATAAAAGAGAATAAGAATTGCTATTACAACGGGCACCCAGCACCTTTAATCTCAATTTCACACTCAGAGGTGAAATTTACGTTTGATGAAATCGATGAGCATTTTGTTCCGCCGGGTCCCAAAAACTTGACATTGAGTTTGGATTCATTAGGTGAAGCCTTGAGGATAACTAAATATATTGAAAGATTTTGAACAGAATATTTTGAAGGTAAAAAATGATATCAACTTAGACCTTGAAAGTGAACAGTTGATTGAAGTACTCATATACAGAAATCAATATCTAAGTACATCAATATACATGAAGTCTTACCATCTTGCGGGTTGCAACGCTTCATGCACTAATCGATGACCATGCCAGCCATCCTATGCAATGGCCCTTATATATAGCCTAGGCGGTATTTGATCAGTTATTTTTGTGACGGAGTCAATCTAGATCAGATTTTCATTTATCAATATTTTTACTTGAAAATACAGTCTTTGTTTCTTTGGGGATTTCAAGCTGAGATAGGTGACTGGTTTTCTGATAGGTGTAGAGCGCAACGGCAATTTTATACTATATGTAGGGGGGGATTTCCTTCAACTTTGGAGTTTTTTAGAGATGAATAGTAATTAAGTTTGCAGCTGTATCACGTCCAGTTAGAATAATTGCAAGAGAGCAGTTATATTTTTCAATGGAATTTGCTCATATTTTTTAATTTTGACTTTTCATCGTCAAAGACTATTTATTTATCAATACATAAATAAAGTATAAAAATGAAGAACACTAAATTAAAATTACTAGGCCTATTTCTATTGTTTTTTGTCTTGATTTCTGGTACGATCGATTTAGATGATTTATTCAACTACAGTGATTCTAGTATTCCGGATGGCATTGATTCGGGTATAGATAGTGCTCCATTTGATAACCTAATGGACGATAAAATCGCAACTTTAGGTAGGGTCTTGTTTTACGATAAAAAATTGTCTTCTGATAATAGTGTGTCTTGTGCAAGCTGTCATAAGCAAGAACTGGCATTTGGAGTGGAGGAGCTTCAAGGGACTGGAGTTAATGGGTTATCACTTCGCAGGCCTATGCGTCTGCTAAATCTTAGAATATTAGAGACGCCTTTTGAAAGACTTTTTTGGGATTCACGTGCAGGAAGTCTCGAGGAATTGGCAGCTCAACCTATTAAGGATCATATTGAAATGGGTTATAGTGGCTTCGGAGATGGTCCTGACTTCAATGATTTAATATTGCAGCTTGAAGGGGTAGATTATTACGATGAGCTATTTATTTTTGCTTTTGGAGACAATGCTATTACCGAGGTGAAAATTTCTAAAGCATTAGCTCAGTTTGTAAGAAGTATCGAATCTTATGACTCAAAATTTGATGCTGGTTTTGAATTGATTGACGGAACTCCCTCTAATGGAAATATTGAATTAGATTTCCCCAATTTTTCTCCTGAAGAAAACTCAGGGAAAATACTTTTTATAAGTGAGGCAATTAAAGATGTAAATGGCGCGCGAGTAGGAGGAGGTGTAGGTTGTTTTCATTGCCACTCGGTTCCGTCATTTACCTATTCATCAGAGAGCGGCAATAATGGTGTTATTTTAGAAATAGACGGGTCAGAAGTATTAGGCATTACAAAAGCTCCAAGTTTACGTGATGTTTTTTGGCCGAGTGGCTCTTTAAATGGTCCATTATTTCATAACGGACAAGCTTCTACTTTTAATGAATTACTGAACCATTATAATAATGTTTCTTCAGCAAATGACATGTTAGATCTCAGATTAGAACCTAACGGAATCCCTTTAAATCTTACAAGTGATGAAAGACTACAGTTAGAAGCCTTTATTAAAACATTAACGGGAATTGATATTTATACGAATAAAAAGTGGTCTAATCCATTTGACATCAATGATGAGATAGAAATAATCGGAGGAACTGTTATGAATACATTTGCCATTGATAATAGAAATAATATCATGGTTTATCCAAATCCTGCTGAAACGTTCATCAGAATCGAAGGTTTGAATGAGGGTACTTACTATGGAGAAATTTATAGTCTGGATGGCCAAAAAAAATGGCAAGGCATCTTTCATTCAGAGAAGGAAATAAACATAAGTACATTCCCAAAAGGTTTATATTCGGTGTCATTGTTTAATAATAGCAAGCACTTAATTAGTAAGAATAACTTCATCAAGTTATGATGATAGCGTATGAAGTCGTTTGAAAACTCAATTACAGATTTATTAATAAAAAGGTATAGTGAGTATCAAGGATATTGATGAGGTCAATATTACCTGAAATGGATTGGGTAGAGTTCTAATGTTGAAAAATGGTAAATTTGTTATTTGGAATGCACTACAACTCTGTGGGGAACGTCTTCCCAACCACGAAATAATTAAACATACTATAAATTGGAAAATATATTTAATAACGGATTTGCTACTTTGAAATTATCTACAAGATTAGAAGATGTTTTCACAAATAGAGAGAGCTCAAAATCAAATTGCTATTCATTATTGTGGGTGACTGAGGGTATGATAGATTTATCTATTGACGAAATTGACATACAGCTTAATGAAAATCAAATGGCTTTTATCACACCAGTGAAATATGTAAAAATTTTAGAGAATCATGGCAAAGTGAATGTCATTCAATTCAATAGAGAATTTTATTGCATAAGAGAAAATGATCATGAAGTTTCATGTGAAGGAATTCTATACTTTGGATCTCAAGGTCTTCCTACACTAAATTTAGAAGATAAAGATGTGAAAAGTTTTGAAAGGCTTCTTGAGGTTATTCGAGAAGAATTCGAAATTACGGATACTATCCAAGAGGAGATGTTGAGGATTGTTCTAAAAAAATGGCTGATCAAAGCCACAAGGATTGCAAAAGTCCAAAATAATATTGTTGGATTGAGTACTTCTAAAACGGAGGTGTTGAGGCAATTCAAAGTATTAGTAGAAAAGAATTACAAGACACTTCATAAGGTAAGTGATTATGCGAAACTACTGAATATGTCGCCAAAAACGATCTCTAACCAATTCAATAAATTGGGACAGGAAAGTCCAAGTGTGATTATTCAACAAAGAGTTATTATAGAAGCAAAGAGGTATATATTGTACTCAAACTTGTCAAATAAAGAAATCGCTTATAAGTTGGGGTTTGATGATTCATCTTCTTTTTCTCACTATTTCAAAACCAGAACAGGTATTTCTTCTAAGCAATTCAAAGAAATTAATAACTAAAATTCACATAGGGAAGTTTTTACAATTTATAGGGAAATATCGATAATGTAGGTATTGCCTCTTAGTCCTAATATTGCATTATTATAAAATAACTAAAAATCGTAATTCACTTATGGAAAATACAATTGAAAAAAATTTGAATCATATCTTTTCTTTACTAAAGGAGGCTAAATTTATTGAAGCAATGGAGCTCTACTTACATGATGATGCAGTTTTGCAAGAAGGAGACAGTAAACCTAAGCATGGGAAATCTTTCTGTGTAAAATTTGAGCAGGATTTCATTGATAATCAATTAGCGGAATTTGTTCGATATGATATTGGAAATTATGCCATAAAAGGAAACCACTCTTTTTATGATGCAGTGATGGAGTTAAAACTGAAAGATGGCAGTACAATGCTTTCAGAACAAATAGTAGCTACAGAGTGGGAAAGTGGACAAATAAAAAAAGAGCGTTATTATCATTCATAATGCAGCTGCTATTTTAATTGAAATTTTTTTAATAAAGAAAAATTTGTACTTTATACTTCCCAATGAATTGATAGTTGGGAAGTGTTTTTTAAAAGTTTTGATTTGTGAAATCAAAAAGACACCATATTCTCAAAATTCAATAATCTTGATATATGAAAATTCAATTAAAAAATATGCTATTGCTTTGTTTTTTAGTCTGTTTCATTCTAAATGATTCCGATGCTCAAATACAAGGTACATTTGATTTAACTGCTGCTTGGAGTTTTAATTTAGAAACTCCTGGTATAAATGCAAGGAGTTACTTTTTCTTGAACGATAAAATTTGTTTAGGTCCTGAATTTACCTATTTCTTTGATAAGACGGAAGTACATGGTAATGAAGAAATAACGACTTCAGCTTTTGTGATTGATTTGAATGGGCATTATGTTTTTGAAATAATTGAACATAGTTTAGGAGTCTATCCTGTCATGGGGCTGAATTTTACAAGAGAAAAGGAGTCCATACAGGTATTAGAAGAAACGGAAGAACATACTTCAAAAGCTTTTGGTTTTAATTTGGGAATTGGTGCAGAAGTTCCCCTTTCCAAAAGAATAAACCTTTTTGGAGAGTTTACCCATACTTTTAGTACACTAGAAGATAATGTAATGTTTTTAGGTTTAAACTATCTATGGAGTGAACCGCATTAATGTCACTGATAATCCCTTAACAAAATAGTTAAGCAAGATAAGGCAGAGTAGAAGAAAGGCTAAAGTGTTAATTTTCCTTCAAGCAAATCTTCATATAGCCATACTGATTGCAGGAATAAAATCATACAGAATAAGCCGAAAACTGAATAGAGTAGGCATAGTCAATAAAATATAATAAAAATGGAAAATTCTCATTTAGAAACTTTCAAAGCGAAAGCACAAGGAAATGGATGGCCAACTAAAGTTGACATTGTAGATACAGAATGGAAACTTCAATTGGATGAACCAACTGAGGATGGTGGGTCAAATACGGGGGCTAATCCAATGCAATATTTTATTGCTTCATTAGCTGGTTGTCAAAATGAACAGGCTCAAGTTGTTGCAGAGGAACTCGGCCTGAACATCGAACAAATTAACATAGAGGTTGAAATTGATCTTGATCTAGCAGGTTTTATGGGAACTTCAGATCATTCAAATGGCAGTTACAAAAATGTGCGACTTAATGCAGTCGTACATGGAGAAGCAACGGATGAACAAGTAAAAAGTATGGGAGAAAAAGTAGATGCTCGTTGTCCAATATTAGCTTTGTTAAGAACTAGCGACTGTAAAATTGAAAGTAATTGGAGTAAGAAATAATACTTAAATCTAAGAGGCCAAAACTATGGAATGGATAAAGGTTGATTTGTTATTATTGGGTTGAATAAAGGGGCACATTTTTGTTCACTCAACTTTAGTCTAGTGTTATTTTTTTCTTGAAAAAGAAACTGAAGTTTCCTTATCCAACTGACCTTAGACGTGCGTTGGCGTTTGATATAATTTCATTGTAAAAGTGCTAAGTTGAGATTTGCTTCAAAATCCATATCTAAGAATTCAGATAGCTTAACCTATACCAAAAATGAAAATAGAAAACAAAAAATGCTAGGTGGTATTCTGTATGATGCCATCGATAAACAACTAACCAATGATCGGCTCCAAACAAGATTATTGTTAAAAGAGCTTAATGATTTAAGAGAAGGTGAAGAGGATTAATGGAATATTAAATTCTCTAATTCTTAAATAAGGGGAATGATTTATTTATACAAACTCCTTTTTATTGTGACCATGGTTCGAATATTGTCATCGGCGATAATGTTTATTTCAATATCAACTGTGTAGTTCTATATGTTATGAAAGATAGCATTGGATCTAGAACCTTAATGGGGCCGAACGTGCAAACATATACAGCTACACATCCAGTAAATTGGGAGGGAAGAGCTACTAGACTTAAGTTTGCAAAAACCAATAGATATAGGAGAGGATATTTGGATCGGTGGGAATACCGTTGAATGTCCTGGAGTAACCATTGGAGTTGGTCTGTTATCGGAGCGGGGAGTGTTGTCACTAAAGATATATCGGCAGATGTTTTTGCAGTGGGTAATTCTTGCAAGGTGATTCGGAAGTTGGAGCGGTAAAGTGTTCTGTTGATTAAGAAATTATTCAATTATTCCTAATTGGTAATTATGAAATCTGAGGTATGTATATGTAGGGTCTGATATCTGACATTTCAGAGCCATATGTGATATTTATGATTTGAAGACTTATGTGATAATCATCTTTTAATGCTATATTTAGAATAATTATTATTACTAGAAAATTATTTAAAAAACAAATTTCAATGAACGAATATAATCTTGGTTTATTATCAGAATTACAGGATAGAAAACCAATGCATAAAATAGTAAATGGTCTAGACCTTGTTGTTCTTAAATATGATGAAGAAGTTTCAGTTCTATATGGGAGATGTTTGCATCGTGGGGCGTTGATGTCTGATGGTTATGTCGAAGGGCAAAACATAATCTGTGGCGTTCATGGATGGGATTATAGGATGGATACTGGGGTCAGCGATTATAATAATGCTGAAGCCTTGCAGAAATTCTCAACAGTAATTGAAGATGATGTCATTTTTGTCAATGAAGATGAAATCAATGCCTTTTTAGAAAAACATCCACAGCCATTCAAACGGGATGAATATCTTGGACAATATGCAGATACACATCCAGAAAGCACAGAACCATACACCGGATATATAAAAGAACTATCTAAGAATGGGTTGAAAAACTATGGACATCATGGGCCTTCGGCATCTATGGGGGTGGATAGAAACACTTTACCTAAATGGGAGAATATTCAATTTTTACCAGCCCAACTTGCTACTCGACCATTGTTAGATGAGGAGGCTGTTTCAACAAAAGTAGTCATTGGTCCAAATGCTAAAAAGCCATTATTTCTTGATATTCCACTCTTTGTTTCGGATATGAGTTTTGGAGCGATTTCTAGAGAAGCTAAGATTGCGCTATCAATTGGTGCAGAACTTTCGGGGACAGGAATATGCAGTGGTGAAGGGGGAATGTTGCCTCAAGAACAAGAAAATAATTCTAGATACTTTTACGAATTGGCCTCAGGTAAATTTGGGTTTGCTTGGGAAAAAGTACAGAAGGCACAAGCATTTCATTTCAAAGGAGGACAAGGAGCAAAAACTGGAACCGGTGGACATCTGCCAGGCAATAAGGTCACTAAGGAAATCGCTGAAGTGCGAGGTTTAAAAGAAGGGGAAACGGCTATATCTCCTGCGGCTTTCCCGGATCTCTTTAATGTCGCTGATTTTAAAGCAGTAGCAAAAGAAGTAAGAGAGCGAACAGGGGGAATACCAGTAGGATTCAAAATTGCTGCAAGCCATATAGAAAAAGATATAGATTTTGCATTAGCGGTTGGAGTGGATTATATTATTCTCGACGGTCGAGGCGGCGGCACAGGTTCTGCACCTACCGTACTTAGAAACAATATAAATGTACCTACCATTCCTGCCTTGGCAAGGGCAAGGAAGCATTTAGACGCAGTTGGTGCAACTAACATCACTTTGGTAATAACTGGTGGGCTTCGTGTTGCGGAGGATTTTGCCAAAGCCATGATGTTAGGTGCGGATGCTATAGCTGTTTCTAATTCAGCTTTACAAGCAATAGGTTGCTTAGGAATGAGGGCCTGTAACAGCAATAATTGTCCTGTTGGAATTGCGACACAGAAGGAAAGTCTAAGAAGTAGGCTAATTATAGAGTCTTCGGCTCAGCAATTAAAAAACTTCTTTTTAGCAACCAATGATTTGATAAAAGTAATAGCAAGAGCCTGTGGTCATGACGACGTTTCAAAATTTAACGAAAATGATTTGAGCACTACAGATCATGATATGCATAAATTATCAGGGATATCATATGCGGGATTAAACGCATAGTGATGAAGCAACTAGATAAATATGGCTGTATTTTAATATAGGGCACCAAATTTTAGTAGCTTAACAACATTATCATTCGGAGATGTCATTTCTTAAGGAGGAATAGCCATGTCCCTTTCCATCCTGATTAGTCAGCGTGGACTATATTATAAGACATTGGGAATATTCCTTTTTGTTAGAAAGTATTTACATCATTAAAATTCCAAATAATGTTTCAAGCTTTTTCTATCATTTTTTTAATAGCAACCTTACTTAGTTTTATCAATTATAAATGGATCAAACTTCCAGCTACTATTGGGACAATGATACTAGCACTTGGACTTGCTATTGTTGTTACCTTGTCTAAGGCTATAGCACCTAGTTTTTATCAGTTCTTTTGTGACATGGTCATTGCAGCCGATTTCAAGACGCTGTTGCTTGATATTTTATTGAGTGTATTACTTTTTGCAGGAGCAATACATATTAATATCAGTGAATTGAAAAAAGAGCGCTGGTTTATTCTTCTATTTGCAAGTCTTGGTGTTCTTATTTCCACTTTTGTTGTTGGAGGCTTGTTGTATTTTACTACGCAGTTGTTTGGAGTGGAAATCCCATTTGTCTATACATTGTTGTTTGGTGCTCTGATCTCTCCTACAGACCCAATTGCGGTGTTGGCAATCCTTAAAAAAACTAATATCAGTAAATCACTAGAGCTAAAAATTGAAGGGGAATCTTTATTTAATGATGGTATAGGCGTAGTTGTCTTTGCTTCTATTCTTTTAGTTACGGGTGTAATGAATGAGCATGAAAGCAACGCTTTATTCGGAGAAATTGTGCACATATTTTTTGCAGAAGCCGTTGGTGGATTAGTATTTGGACTAATCTTAGGGTGGCTTGCACTAAAGCTGATGAGGTCTGTTATGGAAAATAGCCAATTAGTTGCTATTATATCAGTTGCGACGGCATTAGGAGGTTATGCGATTGCTTTAAAATTAGGAACGTCTGGCCCATTAGCTATGGTTGTTGCAGGATTGGTCATTGGGAATGGATTATATTCATCTAATTTTAATGAAAAATCAAAAAGTACAACCACTGAAATTTGGGAAATGCTGGATGAAAGTTTGAACACGGTTTTGTTTGTCTTCATCGGATTAAGCATTCATCTTATTCAACTGGACGTTACATTAATAATAATAGGTCTAATAACGATCTTAATTGTTCTCTTTGCTAGAATCTGTTCTGTGCTATTGGGTTATTCTCTTTTAAATCACCGAGATCATGATTTTTGGAAGACTTCCAGTATATTAACTTGGGGAGGATTAAGAGGTGGAATCTCGATAGCGTTGGCGTTAAGTTTATCATCAGAATCTTATGGAAATGAATTGCTACTTATTTGCTTTATTGTTGTCATATTTTCAATCATAGTACAAGGCTTAACTATGAATTCACTTGTGAAACGCTTGTTTTAGAGTCAGCAGGTGGTTAAGGAATGTTGAATTTAGAATTTCGAATTTAGAAATGATGGTAAAAGGGGAAATGCTTACATGCTTAAATGCTTACATGATCGAAATGCTTGAATTAGAAACATCTATGTTTTTTTACTTCCTCTTCTGATAAATATACATGTTCCCATCTGAAGGGGTGTGATTAAAAAACATATAATCATCACAGAATACATTAACATTCATTGGGTATACAGAACCACCAATGGTTTCAAAAACAAGACCACCACTTTCAGTTTCTATGATATCCCAGTTTCTTACATAGGTAGTATCTTCATATCCACTATGAAAATCAAATGTGAATTCAGATTCTGTAAAAATCGCTCTACCGCATGGTTGAGAAACTGTAGGGATCCATCCTTCTCCATGCCCAACAATATTCCACTCTCCTATAAGGTTTGATTTTACCTCATCTCTTTCAGTAAGTTGATTATTTCTACAATCTTCCATTATTGAACTTTCGGTTTCGTCTATCAAACCATCTTTGTCATCATCATTCTGCTCGAATACACAATCCATAGACTCAGGATTGTCTATAGGGGCATCATCACAACAAGAAGTAAATAATGTAATTGCGCAAATTGCGATAACCAGGGGTAATGTGTTTGATTTTATAAAGTTGTTCATAATTTCATATTTTATAAAGCAGTATACCTTGAAAGACGAGAGAGATATTAATTTTGGTTGGGTAATATTAGTTTAATACTAGTTTAATAATAGTTGGATTTGTGGAATCGCTTGAATTGCTTGAATCAGTCCGAGAATTTTCAATTCTCTATACTAGCCGACGTGTTTGCTTCGCAAGCCACTTGATCTCTTGATTTGTGGAATCGTTTTGATATTTTGATAATAATATTGAACTACTCTAAATCCAACAAATCCAACAAATCCAACAAATCCAACAAATCCAACAATTTCTAAAACCAAAGCTTATCATCATTCCCAGGCTCTCCATGATAGTTGAGAGTGATCTCGTCTCCAGCACTAATATCTTTAATTGCTTCCATATCGATTGTTTGTTGTTCGATGTCTAAGATGAAGTTAGCATTGGGCATCAATTCATGATTGTAAATACTGCCAAAACCAAGAGCTATAGCACAATCTTCCAGATCATGTCCCCACAAAAAGTAATAATCGTGCAATACCGTCTTATGAATAATTGGTAGTTCGGCTTTAGGGATAATGATAACAGGACATACTTCTATGACAGCGCCTTTCTCTATGTCCTGGCTTGAGAAAACTCCACGGCCCTTGCCTTCAGAATAGGTAATATATAAGCCAGGTATTTGATTCATGTCTTTGTATTTTCTGTTTACGTATTTTATATTCCTGAGAAGTATTAATAAAAGATGTCAACATTTAATCTAGAGCCCTTTACCTAGAGCCCAAAATCCGAAACCAACATCTCAAGTCAAATCTTCTTTATTAAATATACCCCAGAAAGAATCAAGGCCATACTAATCAATACAACTAATCCTAATCCTTCACCGTCAAGAAAACCCCAAAAGATAGCAACAAGGGGCATAATATAGGCCACTGAGCTGCCGAATACGGCATTGGTCTCTTGTATGAGTTTGTAGAATATGACAGTAGCTAACACCGTCCCAATTAATGACAATAATAACAATGCACCAAAAGAATAGATCTCTTGCTCAGAAAATGTCACATCGAAAATAGTACCGTGCCATACTAATAGGATAAGTGCTGGACCTCCAACTAAGAAGAAGGATGTGGCACTTATGATGATGCTATCTACATCTTGAAGATAGTGTTTTACCAAATTTCCACTCATTCCATAGCAGAGGGTTCCTATAACTATAAAAAGACCGTACCAAAGATTAGCATTTGATCCTTCACTCTCTCCAAAAATCATAAGCAACGCAGCTCCGATAAATCCAATTGCCACGCCAATAGTTTTGAATTTGTCCATCTGATTTTTGAATATAATAATTCCAATAATCAAAGTCCAAATTGGGGTGAGGCTGTTTAGGAGCCCTGATACCATGCTGTTGATATTAGTCTGAGCAAGAAAGTACATGAAAGCTGGTATGCCGCTGCCTGTTAGACCTATGGTGAGAAATAATTTCCATCTCTTCCAAGGAATTCGTTTTCGATGGTATATGATTACAGGTGTAAATGCAATTGCTGACACACCAAGACGCATACACGCGAGATCAAAAGGATGAAATGCTATAAGTGCCTTCTTAATAAGAATGAAGGAACTACCCCAAACCAAACTAAGCACTCCTAGAATAACAAAATGCCTCGCTGAAATCTGCTTTTCTTGCATTGGAGTAGAATGTTGATTAATGGAAGGTTAATATGAACATTAGATCATCTAAAATTCAAAAACACCATTTTCTTCAGTTAGAACGATAGGGTAGTCATCTGTAATAACAAGCGTGTGCTCGTGCTGTGTTACAAAGCTTTTATCCTTAGTCATCATTGTCCAGCCGTCTTCTTGCTCATGTACATACTTTGACTTCGTAGATATGAATGTTTCAAGAGCGATTACAGAATTTTTTGTAAAACGCTGAGTATTAAATCTATCTCTATAGTTTGCGATCTCAGTTGGCGGTTCATGTAACTTTCTACCAATTCCATGTCCACAAAGGTTTTTTATTACTTGATACCCTCGCTTCTTAGCTTCTCGTTCTATAATACCACCTACGTTAGAAATCCGAACGCCATTTTTGATATTATTCATAGCGATCTGAAGGATTTCTTGAGATGCTTTGATCAATGGTCTGTGGTTATGAATATCTTCTCCTACAACAAATGATCCACCATTATCTCCGTAATATCCGTTCAATTCTGCAGATACATCAATATTAACTAAATCACCTTCCTGTAAGATCAAATCATCGGCAGGTATTCCGTGACAAGCTACGTGATTAATACTAATGCATGTATGCCCTGGGAAATCATAATCTTTAATAGGTGCCGAAAAAGCTCCAAACTCTGCAAGTAACTCACCACCAAAATCGTCGATTTCTCGTGTGCTCATGCCTACCTTAGTGAATTCTTTCATTTTCTTAAGGGTTACTGCCACTGCATGTCCTGCAGCTTTTAATCCTTCTAATTCTTCCGCGTTTTTTATTGTCATCTTTCTTAAAAACTGATTTTAAAGCTTAACGATCATATCAATATAATATATCTTAAGCCAAGGTGATTTCTCAATTTTTCCGTTAAGGGCGCAAATATGGTAAATTAACACTCTATAAATGCCAATCGAGTAAGTATGTTTGGGAATTTATGTTGTTTATTTGCCTTTATCCTAATTTTTTCAATCAAATAGAATTTTTTGGGCAACTGAACATTAAAAAAGTATGATAAAATCTTTTCTCAAACATGAAATCCATCAAGCGTTAGTATCTGCTTTGACTGCTCAAGCAAAGGATTATGATAAAATATTAGAGTCGATACATCAATCTAAAAACGATGACACAAAAAGTTCTGCAGGGGATAAATTCGAAACAGGTAGAGAAATGATGCAGATGGAAATAGATAAGACAGAGATGCAGTTGAATAAGGTTAATTTTGCAAGAGAGACTTTGAATCAACTCAAAAATGAAAAGTCAAGCAAAACAGTAATGATAGGCAGTCTTGTGAAATGTAATACAGGCACTTTTTATATTTCAATTGGCTATGGAAGTATAAAGCTAGATGGAAAGAAATATTATGCGATTTCGATGATTAGTCCTGTAGGTAAATTATTAATGGGCAAAAAGTCAGGAGATGAATTTGTCTTTAATGACAATACCATAAAAGTAATTGATGTTGAGTAATAAGAAATCTATTGCGATTATTGGAGGAGGTGCATCAGCACTATCCCTGGCTTCATTCTTAGATGGGGAATTGTTTGACGTAACTATTTATGAGCGAAATAAAACACTAGGGCGGAAATTTTTAGTTGCGGGCAAAGGAGGATTTAATCTCACTCATTCGGAACCGATACTGAGTATGATATCAAAGTATAGTCCAATAGGATTTTTGGATGATGCATTATTAGGTTTTGATAATGAGCAATTTAGAAAGTGGCTGAAATACATAGGAATACCAACATACGTGGGGTCAAGTAAACGAATTTTTCCTGAAAAGGGAATAAAGCCCATTAAAGTATTATCTACAATTAAGGAATCTATTTTATCTAAAGGGCACAATATTTTATGCAATAATGAATGGAAGGGATGGTCAGACACAAATAATTTGTTGTTTGGCGGGGAGTCAGAAATAGAAGCTGATATCACCGTGTTTTGTTTAGGAGGCGGGAGTTGGAAAGTAACAGGATCGGATGGAAGTTGGACTAAGCAATTTGCAAATAAAGGAATGAACATTAAGCCTTTTGTACCAGCGAATTGTGCTTATGAAGTAAATTGGAAATCTGATTTCATCACCAAAGCAAGCGGGGAACCACTTAAAAATATAGCCATTGAAAGTCTTGGCCATAGGGTAGAAGGTGAAGCAGTGATTACTGAGTTTGGAATTGAAGGGAATGCAGTGTATGCTTTGACAGATCAAATACAAAGTCAACTAAATGGAAACAATATAGGTTTGATATCCATTGACTTGAAGCCGATGATCAGCTTATCTGAAATAGAGAGACGAATTGCAAATTCTCGTAGAAAGGTAACTGAAATACTATCTAATGATTTAAAATTAGAAAAGGTAAAAATCCAATTGCTCAAATCGATTCTGACGAAAGATGAATTTCTTGATAGCAAAGTTTTGGCAAATAAAATAAAATCACTTTCGATAGAGGTATTAAAAACCGAAGTGACAGACAAAGCGATATCTACGACTGGAGGTTTAGCATTAGAGGAAGTAGGTGATATGTATCAATTAAACAGAATGCCAAATAGTTATGCAATAGGGGAGATGCTTGATTGGAATGCACCTACTGGAGGATATCTATTGCAAGCTTGCTTCAGTATGGGCAATCGGCTTGCTCTGCATCTCAATGAAAAATTCTAGTCTCTTCAAACTTCAATCTTCCATCTTCCATCTTCTAACTTCCATCTTCAATCTTCTCTCTTCAATCTTCTCTCTTCTGTCTTCCATCTTCTGTCTTCCATCTTCTGTCTTCAATCTTCCATCTTCTAACTTCCATCTTCCATCTTCTATCTTCTCTCTTCAATCTTCTGTCTTCCATCTTCTGTCTTCAATCTTCCATC
>JBLHWH010000158.1:0-15084 GCA_047628935.1 Halioglobus sp.
CCAAAGGTTCTTTGTCCTCATAGTTATACATTTCGTGCCATTTTGCATTAGGGATAGTTCTTATTTCGAAAAATAAAAAACCAAGCAACAATATGATTAATGCTATGCAGAGTAATATGACATTGGATCTATTCTTCATGGCCAAGCTTTAAGTCTTGTGTAGAATAAAATCGCTCAAAGTCCTTTCTTAGATGATCAAAAAATGGTCTATCAATTTCTTCCGATCCATACCAAACGCGTTCGTATGCCATCACTAGGATTCTGAAATGTGCTACTTTTTCATGATCTGACATTTCTCTAAGGTAGTCTCTGTTTGTCTTTTTGGGTTTCCATGCGATGCTTTCATCTATAACAAGAACTTGTAATAGTTGGATAAATAGCATACGTACGGCTTCTCTATAGTTTTCAGCATCTAATGCTATTTCTAATCCCGATTTAGCATCTATCGTCTCTATATCCTCCACGTCTTCGAGATCGAGTGGTGCAATTGCATCTAGCTTCTTTTCTAAAGTAATATTGGAAAATACCATAACCAGAATCACAACGACCAATATGATGATTCCTAGGTAAAGTAGATATTGTAGTGCTGTTCCAAGTCCTCCTAAGTTGAGAGATTCTCTTTCTTTGATTTCTTTTTTCTTCTCTTTCTTTTCTTGCTTAGCTCTCTTTTTGGGGACTAACTTTCGTTTTTTTTCTTCATACTTGACCAATTCCTTGAGATCTGTTATCTCTGTTGTATCAAGAGAATAACGTGATATATTGGCTTGAGATTGGCCATAAGTATTGTTGACGAGTAAAACTACCAAGCTGATACCCAGAAATAAAAAGAGTCGATATGTTAGCACCGTATTTCTCATGTTTTGGCTTCAAATATGGATGATTGCTGATGGAATTTTTCAAACCTATTCCATAAGTCTGTTGCATTTTTTTTTGCTTCTTCTGAGTAATAGAAATTTAACAAAAGATAGAAATATAAAGGCATGATAATAATATGTACTAAGGAATATGCAATAGTCAGAATAATAACCCTAGTTACATTGAGCCCTTCAAATAATTCATGCCAGTAGAAAAAGTCGAAGATGAAATTTCCTATGCTAGAATCTAAAATTAGGAATAGCATTAAATGCAATAGCATGACAATAATTACGGCAGTCATGTGACCAATCCAGTTCTGATATGAAAGTTTAAAGTTGTGAGAAAGCTGTTTCCATGCTGACCAACCATCTTCTGAAATGATGTGTATCATTTTGGCGAAAAATATTGGAGGGACAAATAGAAAAAGGGCTAATATCCATGCAGGTTCTACAAAGTAAAGAATCGACATAGGTATTAGAGTGATAAGCAAAATTCCTATAAAGTAGTATTTGATATGAGCGAGCTTATTAGTCAATGTCAACTTTTCTTCTATATAGATCATGCTCAAGATCAAAAAAGCATAACTTATCGATAACCAATAGATAATGAACATAAATAAACCACCAGATTCTATATTTAAGAGTACGATATCATGATCTACATAAAATAGCAGGCCATATTCATTATTGTAATCTATATTTTCTGTAATGAATTTTTGATAGAATGTCAAGCTACCAATCAAAAACAGCAATAAAGGAGTAACTGCATGGCTAAAGAATAATCCAAAATGAGTCCTAAATTGAGAAAGTGCAAGAGACATATTCTCTGTAAATGAACGTAAATTATCTTTTTGAAAATGAAGAGGTTCAACTTTATCTGGAACGATCTCGAATGAACCTTTATCTACCAAAACATACTTATGATACCACCATGGATATATCACATACATACCTAGTATATAAGCAAGCGAAATGAGTATGATCAGCAATTTTACAAATGAAGGTAGGCCTGTAAGCCTAGTGACAAATGATTCTAGAAATCCTGCAATTACAAATAAAGGAGCGGCACCAATGATAATTCTAACTGCTCGTTTTGCTGATATCTGAAGGGATGTGACTCGACTGTAGGTTTTAGGGAATAAGAGTCCATTACCTAACACAATTCCAGCTGCACCAGCAATAATGATTGCGGATATCTCAATCGTACCATGAATCCATATCGTAAGAAAAGACTCAACAAATAATCCTTTTGCGTAGAAGAAATATTGGAATGAGCCTAGCATAATACCATTAGAGAATAATACAATGATTGTACCTAGCGATCCGAAAATACCTAGGATGAAACACAAAAAAGATACTCGAATGTTGTTAATGGTAATGGCAAAAAACATATCTGATTGCTCGGAGTCTTTATAAACGGCCATCGGGTCGCCCTTGTTGATATTTTCATTTGTCATCTCTACATAGTCTTCTCCGACTACGACAGCTAGAAAATCTGGGTTGTTTGCAGATGAAACTACACCTATGATTACGGCAACAGAAAATATAAGGAAAGAAGCCAATAGGGCTTTTCTGGAACGATACATTTCAGATGGTAACAAATGTCCAAAGAATTTTTTCACCAGATCAAGACTCCATTCAGTTTTTTTATCCTCCATAGAGACAAACACCTGTTGCGTCAGTTGATTGAGATACGCTCTTACTGATCGTTTAGGGTAGAAAGTACTCGCGTAAGCAAGATCGCTAGAGACTTTTACAAATAGGATGTGTAGCTTGTCTGGATCTTTATCTTTTCTCGTGAGCAAGTTTTCCAGTTCCTGCCATTTAGCCTTATTTTCTTCTATGAATTGTGTTTCGGTCAAGTATTATTGTATTGGTTTTCTATTATTATTTATGCAGCAGGATATCTTTTAGTGCAGTTGTTAAGGTGAAAATAGGAATATTTGTATATTGTTGGCACAAACTACAAATCAATTATTAAAAAATCCTTTTCATTGAAGTACATTGATATTTCTACATCACATAATATATCTGTTCGATATGAACTTGCACCAGTCATGCATAGGATCTTAGCTTGGATAATTGACTTTATAATATTGATGTTTTATGTTTCATTGGTTTCTATCGTAGCTGTTGCAAGCACATTTCTGTGGTACATACTTGTTTTTTTTGTAGTTGCATTTTATCATTTAGGATTTGAAATCCTAAATAATGGACAGTCTATTGGAAAACGATTAATGAAAATTAAAGTTGTTACCCTTAATGGTAGAAGTGCAAAATCTCAAGATTATTTCTTACGGTGGATATTCAGAATGTTAGAAGTAACATTTACAGGAGGGCTATTAGCTATTTTGTACATAACATCCACAGAAAAACACCAAAGAATAGGAGACATCCTTGCTCAGACGACTGTTATCAAGCTTAAAGCTGATAATTACTACGATCTAAATGGGTTGATAAAACTTGGAGGCCAAAATAGGGAAATTACTTATCCCAATGTCACCATGTACAATGATACTGATCTTATGTTGGTCAAAGATACACTAGCACGAATAGACAAAACACCAAATGTCGAGAATAGAATTTTTTTAAGAACTCTATCCAATAAAATGGCAACAGACTTAAATATAAATCTCGAAAATGTAAAGCGAGTCAAATTTCTAGAAACATTGTTGTTAGATTATATTTCGCTTACTAGATAGTTTAACCTCTTACAATATGAAATTCTATGATAGATTCCAATGACATTTTAGACTCTGGTTTTGTGCCAAAAGAAATGGTACTCGTAAGAGCATCAGCTAATCAAAGATTATTAAACTATTTTATTGATCACATAGTATTCACACTTGTGTTATTTGTTGTGCTAGCTGCCTTTATTTATGGTACTGGGTTTGATGAATGGGTTGACGATATGAATGGTATTGTGGATCACATATTCTCATCCATTTTTTATGTGATTGTTTATTTTGCTTCCGAATCATTTTTGGAAGGTAAGACTATTGGTAAGTTTATCACTAAAACTAGAGTATTGACTCAATCAGGAGATAAGCCTACACAAGGTCAATTACTAAAACGATCATTTATAAGACTAGTACCGTTTGAAGCACTATCATTCTTAAATGAGAATAATAGTGGATGGCATGACAAATGGTCGGATACAATTGTCATAAGTGAAAAAGATAGTATCTTTTAGAATGATGCCTAAGAGCTATTATTCTTCAGTTTCGGCCTGAATATCGATGATTTCATTGCTGTTTTTTCTTGTAAATAATTTGCTTTACCTCTTCACCACAAACTTCGCCGCCTTCACCTTATCAATCTGTACAAAATAAACACCTGCTTCCCATTCAGAAACATCAAGATAAACCCTTCCTCCTGTTCGCATTAGACTCGATACTTTTTGTCCTTGAGCATTATAAATATCTAGATAAGTATACATGCCAGCTTCCCAATCTACCACTAAGTAATTTGAGGTAGGATTAGGGTAAAGTGTCAAATTGTATTCATCTTCTAACACCTCTACATCAAGAATTTCGTCACAGAGCGTCTCATTTGGTTCTAACTCGACCCATCCTTTTGTTGTAAGATCACGACCCTCGAAAGCAGAATAGTCCTTTGGAAATCGCTTCATTCTGAAAGTGAGGTTATTGTTAACAGAAAGTGTGTCTCCTTGTGTAGCGGGGAAACCTGCATTTATTGGAGTTTTATATTCCCATACTACTTCATTCTCTGGAGTAAGTTCGAATGAGTAACCAAATCTACCTGAAGTAAGAAGATAATTATCATTAGGCAATAACTGTATGCTTGACAGTCCTGTAGAATACATTTTTTGAGGAATAGGGTGGGTCAACGTAATAGTATGGTCAGTTGGTAAATATAAACCATCAGGACCAGTTAAGTAGCTTGATTTATACATGTCCCAATCAGGTCGAAATATGTTTGCCGTCGAGAAATCAGCTCCTACTCTGTTATTGAATACAGCAATCGAGTTATAGTTAGGATTACTTCCAAGTACAAAATCATCAATAAATTGTACATCATGTTGAAAGAATAGTTTTCTGTCATCTGCGGTACCAGAATTATATGCCGCAGGATTTCCCCAACGGTAGATGAGATCACCACCTTTATTTCCAAAACCTCCAGTTGATCCAGAAGCTTGTTCTGTTGTGGTCGTATGATCTATTATCCACACTTCATCAAAGTATGGAACACTTATAATAATTTGATTTCTTACGAAACTAAAGTCCATTGCATTCACATGTAACCAATCAGGATGCCCATTGTGCGTATCATAATTGATATTCACCAACTCTGGATGATCGGATACCACACCAAAGTTATCTTTGGTCTCATCAAAATCTTGAATAAGATGATCCCACATGTGCCATTCCCAAAAGATCTCATCCGTTTCTGGATTGATTTCAAAGATATATTCTGACCATAGTTTATCCTGTGCCAATGTCATAGAATCTCTACCCGCTTGTATTGCTTGTTCTCTTGTTTTGAGTTCCCAAGCCACAGCGATGATGTTACCATTTGGCATCGGAGCGATATCATGATGCAATCTGAATTTTTCATTATTCAAAGTGTAAGACCAAACCAACTCGTTATCCCAAGTTCTTATTTCGATGGTCTCTCCACCGCCGCCAGCCCATATTGCATCATCCGTTACTATGGCATCTCTTTTTGCCTTTACAAGCGTACCATTAGGCATTAGGTATGCAGTATTACCAGGTCTGAAATTTGCTTCATCTTCCCACGTATGCACGATCTCACCACAATTGTCTAGTAAGTAAACATTCGGCTGATTATGTGGGAATATAATGTTGTATCCATCGAATGTTTTGTTGGGCTCGTATGATATAAGTCCAACCGTATTTTGTGTGGATGCAAATAAAGCACAAAAAAGAAGCGAAAATAAAAGTAGATATCTAAGCATGAGTTATTTTATTATTTGGTGCAAAACTACATTTTTCTGTCTATGAAATGTATTTATAAAGTAATTTTGGAGCGTAAAGGTCTTCTGTGATTATATGTTTATAAACAATCTAGTGTAGTTTATAAACATGGATGTCAGTTAGTATGCTATTTCTTATGTATATTACGTGAAGAAATCTTTTATAGCTTTAAAGATGAAACACCTTATTTGCCTTTTTTTTATTGTTTTTATTATCATTGACTTGCTAGCTGGTGATAATCCTTGTGTAGCTCCATTATTTAGTACAAATGATCCTTCTTCTATATCTTTTGACAATAATAGTGCTACTAATTCAGGGATCCCTGCGCCTCCATTTGGTGGATATATCGGCCCTGATACTTGGCTCTCTTTTATAATGCCTACAAACGGTTTTTATCTATTGTTAAATGGAATTACAATGGTAGATCCTGCAATCGCCATATATTCTGGTTCTTGTTCTGATCCCAAATTGCTTTACAATGTCCTTGAAAATAATTGCAATGGTGACGTTAATCCATTCCTTTTCATTGATAATTTGACTCCTGGTGTGAAGTACTATATCAGAGTATGGGCGCAGAATGGTAGTGCTAATGGGGTCTTCGAGATTAAATTGGTAGAAACCTTGTCTGTAATTCCTGATTTTTTGGCTTTTGCAGATGCAACCATAGTAGGGGAATGCATCGAATTAACACAAAATCAGGGTGATCAACAAGGCTGTGCATGGTTTCAAAACGCTATAGATTTTAATTTTCCATTTACCCATGAAATGACCGCTAATTTTGGGATTAAAGATGCATCTGGAGCGGATGGTATATGTTTAGTCTATCAATCCAATGGTCAAGATTTTTGTGGTGGAACAGGAGAAGGTATAGGAGCAGGAGGAATGCCAAACTCTGCAATATTTGAATTTGATACATGGAGTAATGGCAATCTAAACGATCCCTCTGACGATCACTGTTCTTTTAATGTAAATGGAAATATGAATCACAATAATTCCATAGAAGGCCCGATAATATTGGGTAATATAGAAGATGGCCTTGATCATAATATTTTATTTGAGTGGAATCCAGCAGGCAACCTGTTTTCAGTGTATTTCGACAATGTACTTGTACTTTCTGGCTCATATGATATTATAAATAACTGTTTTGGTGGATCGAATATGGCATTTTGGGGATATACTTCTTCGACAGGAGGCTCCTCAAATTCTCATGTAATTTGTCCAGGTGTAAATAACTATGAACCATCATTAGTTGATTACGATGAGGTTGATATTTGTGAAGGAGAGTCCCATTTAGGATATTCTGAATCTGGATTTTATGTTGATTTTGTTCCTGGACCAGATGGATGTCAGTTTCAGATAAATACATTATTAACAGTCCATGAAATTCCTGAACCTGAATTTATAAATGAAGTAGTTTGTGTTGGAGAATTTATCCTCGTTGCTGATAATGTTTACACTTTACCAAATACCTATATAATTAATACAGCCACTTTATATGGTTGCGACAGTATTATATATTTAGAGCTTGAAAACATAGTAACAGAAATTGAAATTGATGTTTCTTCACTTATAACTTGTAAAGATCAGGTAGTTGAACTTGTACCTACTTCAATTTCTAACTTCACAATAACAGATATAAACTATACTTGGTCTTATAATACAAATACTTATTATCAAGAAAATTTAAGTGTAACAGATCCAGGAACATACTTTTTGTCTTCTCAAGTGACGACTAATGGCATAGTGTGTATGGTGGAAACTTCTGTGTATGTCGATATTGATACTGTCTCACCTCCATTGCAGAACCTTGTTGATATATACTTAGATTGTTCAAATATAAGTACGGATACGCTTTTGATTGTGGATGGGTTAGGTGATGATGTAGAGCCTATTTGGATCTATGAAGATTCCATAATTAGTGAATTGTATCAAGTAAATATCATAGACGCAGGTACTTATATTTTTATAGCTACAGATTCTATCAATGGGTGTCAAACTATAGATAGCTTGGAAGTATTGATATCCGACGATGTACCTACAATTGAACTATCCGCTGATATTTTTAATTGTCAAAGTCAATCGTTTGGTCTTAATTTCTCTACTAATGGTTCAATTGATTCTTTCGTTTGGATGTATGAAAACCAATTCTTTAGTAACGATTCTTTACCAGAATTTAGCAAAGCAGGCAGTTATTCAATAAGCATTATTAATGAAAATGGTTGCGAGTCCTTTGCTTCTGTAGAATTACAAATTGATACTATTACTCCTTCGTTAGTGTTAGAGAATTCGACAGTTCCTTGCGATTCTTTTTCTACAGCGTTGAGTGTTGTCACAGATTTTGACTTGCAATGGATAGGTCCCAACAATATGTCAGATTCAATCCCAGAAATTACAATAACAGAAGAAGGATGGTACTATTTGACTGTCACAAATCCAGACAATTTTTGTGAGAATATGGATTCTTCTTATGTTGAGTTTTTAGGAGGTTCGCTAAGTATAGATTTATCTGCTGATGTTTATAATTGTCAGAATCAATCATTTGACCTTAATTTTTCAACTTCAGGTCCTGTTGTAACTTTCGTTTGGATGTATGAAAACCAATTTTTTAGTAACGATTCTTTACCAGAATTCAGCGAAGCAGGAATTTATTCAATTAGTATTGTTAATGAACATGGATGCGAATCTAATGCTTCTTTAGAATTACAAATAGATACTATACCGCCTTCGATTATGCTAGTGGATTTGACTGTTCCTTGTGATACTTTTTCTACTGAGTTGAGTATAATGTCGAATTTTGATTTAGAATGGGAAGGACCTAACAATATGTCAGATTCAATCCCTGAAATCACAATTACAGAAGAAGGATGGTACTATTTGACAATCACAAATCCAGATAATTTTTGCGAGAATATGGATTCTTCATATGTTGAATTCTTAGGAAGTTCGCCAAATATATCTCTTGTCAGTGATACTATAAACTGTTATCAACCAGAAGTAAATATTGATCTCACTAGTGATCAATCAGATTTGTCTTATGCTTGGTCGGCCCAGTCTGAGGATATTAGTAATAATGAGGAGATCGATGTCTCTAAAGAAGGCTGGTTTTATGTCAATGTTTCAAACTTAAACGGATGTACTGCAATTGATTCAATCTTTGTTCCTTCCAATTTTACAGCTCCTGATGTGAGTATAAGTTTTGATACTATAGATTGTCTAAAAAGCTCTGCTCATATAAATGCTTATATCTCTGATGGTGGAATGGTGGAATGGACTGGACCAAACATGTTTTCTAGTAATTCAGATTCACTTAACGTGACTGAACCAGGACTATATTTTTTAACAGTATCGAATTTAGAAAGCGGTTGTCAAACATCTGACATTGCAGAGATAATTGATATTTCTATTGTTCCAGAATTCTCAATCGTCGCAGATACACTAGATTGTTTAACGGAGAGTTTATTACTTCCGTTTTCTATTTCAACAACATATAATACTATCGAATGGGCTGGACCTAATGGATATCTGTCTGATATAGAAAGTCCAGAAGTGTCTCAAGCAGGAGCGTATTTTGTTCATCTTGAGTTTGATGGAGGTTGCTCTTTGGATACTTTATTAATAATCGCTGAGGATATAGCTCAGCCACAGTTTTTAGTAGAATATGATTCTATAACTTGTAATGATCCTAACGTTACTTTCGATTTTAATCTAGAGAATGCACAGGATGACTTTTTATTGACTTCACCAAGTGGATCTACTTCTTCACTTCATAATTATTCGAATGATGAAAGTGGACAATACTATCTTTCATTAATTGGTGAGAATGGATGCCAGATATTGGATACATTTTCCGTTTCAGAATATTTGACAGAACCTCAAATATCTATCGAGAACTTTGAATCGATAACATGTTATTTTCCAATTCTCAATGTCACTTCATCGTCACCTGAAAGTAATCTTACATATAATTGGACAGGGATAAATGACTTTTCTTCCGCTTCTCCTGAGATTATAATTGAAGAAGGTGGGGAGTATGCCTTAGTCGTAACCAATCAATATGGGTGTACAAATGAAGTTGATATTATTGTGAATTCATTTCTTGTTCCTCCAGAAATTGTATTGGAAGGGGAGGATATCACTTGTGACAATTTAGAAGCTTCACTCAATTATTTTACAGAAGATGATGTTTCACAAGTGCTCTGGCTGGTAGATGACAGCTTTCTAGGTCTTTCAGATTCTATTTTAGTCTCTTCACAAGGATGGTATTCTGTGGAGGCTATAAATGAATATGGGTGCACATCGACGGATTCTTTTTATGTGGTATCTTATTCGGATGCTCCTTATATTGAGTTACTCACAGCTGATACAGTTGTTGTAGATGCAGATAATCCTAATGGGCAATTACTTATTGATGCAGATATTGAAGTTGAGATAAGTTGGTTCCCTGAGACAGGACTGTCATGTGTTCATTGCTTCGATCCTATAATATCATCAACTGAAAACAGTATATATGAAGTGACAGTAAGAAACGAATATGGTTGTACTGCTACAGAAGTAGTCCATGTGAGATACGAGGAAGAATTAAAAGTATATATTCCTAATATCTTCTCTCCAAGTAATCAGGATGGAATCAACGATTTTTTTACACTTTATGGAAATGAAAACATAGCCATCATCAACAGCATGAAAATCTATGATCGATGGGGCAGTCTAGTAGGACAAAAAGAAAATTTCGAGCCTAATAATCCTTCGGAAGGGTGGGATGGAGTTGTCTCAGGGCAATTTGGAGTTTCTGGAGTTTATACTTATGTATTTTTGATTACTGATACAGAAGGAAAGGTGACTAGTTATTATGGGGATTTGACGTTGTTGTAAGATTAAATAAGTAAAAACCCCTCACACTCATAGATTATAAGACTTAAAAAAAGTACCCGCAATGGGAATCGAACTCCTTTAATTTGAGGATCTTGATTAAGAATATAAATGATAATCATTTATAAAAGTATTTAACTAGGGGTTTTCAGAAGTAAGCTCTATTATAAAATTCTCTCGAATAATTACTAATTATTTACTTACAGTTTAAAGGACGTCCTGAGTCAGCATAGTATTTTATTCTAAAAAGTGCGCAGGGTTGCATACGAAGTAAATACCCAGCCTCAAATAAAACAATAAAAGATCTATTTTTATAGTTTTATGTGTTAGGTTAAGTGCTGGGTAAAGACTTGAGTTCTTTGGTATAAGAGATGGCTTGTATAGCAAACACTCGTCGTTTCTTTTTCAAGAAAGAAATGAACGCCGGCAGCGGCGAGCGGCAAAGAAAGTTCAAATCTCATTACACCGTTTTTACGAGAAAATATTCAAAAAACGAGTAATAGTTCAGAAGTAAAGTGATGGGAACTCCTAATCTATAAGGGATTTCGCTATTTGCGAATATCCTAACTATATATAAACCTAATGTGCTTCTCATCTATGGCTAATTCTTTTCCACAATCGCAATAGGTACTCTGATAGGCTTCACACTTTTATCCATAGGCTTGTAGTTGTGAACTCTAATCTGTTTTTCTCTTACTTTGTAGTTTATAACCAATAAGTAAGTACATTGTTTGCACCTTTGATTCAGCATCTTAATATTCATTCCCAGAACATAAGCTAAATTTCCATTTTATAACTCTGTACCCTATCATTTTTTTTTGAAGAGCACTAAATTCCTTCGTGGTTTTCATTCTTTTGCCTATTAAATCGTAACTGTTACTGTAAGTCTTGGTAGTTCCTTTTTACTTCCATAACACCTATTCAATCTTAAAAAGAAAACACTTCTATACTATGTGCTGAATAAATTTTTATATCTATCGAATTTCAGAAGCCACATAATGTGGTTTTACCTTCATGAACTATAGATTTAGGTATCTGTTCCTGATCATTCTTCTCTTCCAACTCTATAAATATGATTCCTCTGCCAAAACAATTACGTTAAAACAGGTTGTTATCTCTGAGGGAACAAATCGTTTTATAAACGAATCTATGAGTGAAATCCGGTATACCTTTTATTAGTACATAAAGATAATATTCAATTTTTTTTTCGTCCGTACCTCAAAATGAGACTTAGCCATTAAATATTTTTTGGTGCAGAATTGTTAAAACCATTAAGTAAATAGAAAAAAAATACTATCTTGGTTGCTATAAAGTGTAGATCAAATTTTTACTCTTGCTTACCAGGCAAGTATTGTAACCCAAAAATCATCAACACATAAGTACGGACATAGTTCTAATCTAGGAACATAATACTGCCAAATATTATTATGGACTAAGATTAGTTTGCTCAATTGAAAAATTGTTTTAATATTTTTATTTCACAACAAAATAAATTAGTAATGACGTTATTTATCCCATCAAAAAAGATTCTAGTCCCAGCAGGAGATTCGAATCAAGGTCAAAAAGTAGCTTTAGCTTCTAAAGAGTGGTTTGATTTACAAACTCGTGTTCAATCTGTTTTAAATTTACCGTTTGATATTGGTTCATACGATTTACGCTATGGTGATTCTTCATCTGGTGATGATATGAAAGATATATTTAAGGCAATGAGAGATTTGCGAAATGTTGCTGAACGATATGGCAACCCTAAAGGATTAAGATCAAAATTAATATCTGACCCAAATATTTTGGCGATACAAGATCGTCCAGAAAATGATGCTTATTCTGCTATGATGTGGACTATGACTCAAGCACGCTCAAATTCTTTTAAATTAGCTAGCACTTTGAAAGCTATTCCAACTATGGCTTCACGCCGAAGTCCTAAAGATGCAGTAGCCGGAATTAAGAGTATGTTTTTAGATACTAATCAGATGGTTGATAAATTAAGAATAACCGTTGAGAATTTTGAGGTTTTGGCAAAACAACTTGAGGGCTTAGAAGCTGAATTGTCTAAAAGTCAAGATGCTATGAGAACCTATACCGAAAAATCTTCTAATACACGGAAGGCATTGGATTCTGAAATAGGAGGCATGAGAACAAAAATTGCTAAACTAGAAAAAGACAGAGACTTAGCATATGAATTATGGCTTGATTTAACAATTGCAGCGGTTGCTGTAACTGCCGCTATTGCTATAGTTGGTGTTGCAATTTCTGTTGTGTTAGGTGCCGCAACTGTAGGCTCAGGCGCAGTTATTGGCGCGGGCGTAACTGCAGGACTTACAGCAGGGGCTGGGGCTGCATTAGGTGTAGCCGCAGGTGTGGCGAGAAGTTCTTATGATGGTCTAATCTCTGACCTTAGAGATGAAAACACTTTATTAAAAAAGAGAGTAGCATTCCAACATGACCTTGGTGCATTAGATAGCACAATGCAATTCACCTTACCTTCCTCAAGTGGATTAATCACCCAAGTAAAAGGTATGAAATTTGGTTGGGAAAGTTTAATTGAAGAAATTAAGGAAAAAGTAGGGAATCTAACTGTCGATAATTTAAGTGATGGACCTTGGTTGCAACAAGATAAAATGAACGCAGCTTCTGCAAACTGGACAACTGTGGATGATGCAATAAAAGCCTTCAACAGTAATTCCCTAATAGATTATGATTTAATCGAATTTGGAAGCTCTTTACCAGCTGATGACCCAAATTGGGAAGGAAATTTAGAGAGAATATTAGCGGCGTAAGTATTATATATTATTCAAACCTTTTTTAACAAATAAATAAATAAAAATATTATGGGAAACGAAACAGCAGGACCTGCACCAGGTCTTACAACTCCATCAAATCCAGATTCAGGACAAAAAAGTCAATTTGCTTTGTTTTCTGATGATTGGATTTCTTTACAAGGCTATATTGGTGCCGCACTTGAGTTACCAATAAGTAGTGGGAACTTCGAAAGTAAATATGGAACATTTTCAACATCAAAGACAATTACAGATTGTATTGGTGCTATGAAAGATGTTCAAAGTACTGCGACAGAGTTTGGGGATCCTAAATCACTTAGATCTCAATTGATTACAAATCCTAATTTATTGACAACAGCAGAAGCTCCTACTGAAATTTACACTCATACAGTTTGGTTGGGGTCTAAAATTTCACAAACAGCTGGAACAATTGCTTCAGGGTATGAATACCTTCAGAAAAAACTCTATGATATGCCTGATGAAAAACAGGTTTCGACGCTTAAGAGATATCTCACTGATAAAAGATCAGGTCCAATACCTTTAGCAGATGACATGAATAAATTAACTGGGGAGTTAATTATAAAGTTAGGCATTTTTGAGCAAAAGATGAATGAATATAATGAGAAATTTAAAGCTTTTACAAAAGAGTCTGGAGATATGATGGCTGAAGTAAATCAATTGATTGGTGGTATTCAAACAAAGATTAAAGATTTAGAAAAATCTAGAGATGATGCCTATAAAGCATGGCAAGATTTCACAATTGCTGCTGTAACAGCTTCTGTTGGATGTGTATTGATAGGTGCTATTTTGGCTCCATTCACGGGGGGCGCATCGCTTGCAATAGGAGTAGGTGCTGGTATTGCAGCAGGAGTAGGGCTTGGCATTAAAGCAGCCGAAAACAGAGCTAAATACAATGAGTTTTGTAAGCAGTTAGTAACTCAAAAAGATGACATGAAAAAGAAAACTAGGCTTAGAAGTGATCTTGGTGACTTTAATAAATCTATGGGTTTAGTTGGTCCATCAATGTCTGGTTTCTTGACAAAGCTTCAAGGTATACAGGGTGTTTGGTTAACTATGAATAACCAACTCAGGGCAACTGCAGATACGCTTTCCGTAGAGACATTCCCGGACAGTGCATTTGGAGCTGATATGTTGACTGATGAGGTTGTTGGTGCATGGCAAAGTGTAAAAAGTGATGCTAAACAATTTACGGCGGAATCACTTATTGACTATAGCAGCTTAGCTTTTGGTGACGAAATGCCAGCGTTAGAAGGGTTTGCCGCTTAAAAATTGTATGATAATAGATAATAATTTAACGAGGAATTATATATCATGAAAATATCTTGATAGTCTTTATTAAAGAATAAATGTATAATATAGTTTTATACTATAATTTGAGAGAACTCATTCAATTCAATTTAGAATATAAGTTCTATTTAACTTTTTTATTTTAATACTAAAGATCTCATCTATTATTCTATCGTATATGTTATTTTTATAAAACATAACAGGAAATAAGGTTTTTGGTCAAATTTCTATTTGATCAGAAACCTTTATTTTTCTCTTAAACGGCTTAAAAAAATAAGAAATGAAAAATTTATTATGGTTAAATCCAGCAATTTCAGC
>JBLHWH010000159.1:0-14920 GCA_047628935.1 Halioglobus sp.
ATATAGTAAAGTAAGTCTTAGGCACAAAGGACATGAGTTTTATTACACCAACCACTCCTTCCACACTACCGAAGTAGGTATAGAAGGTGAAAAAGATAAAAAAAGATTCATCTGTATGAGTAGTATTGTTCCAAATCAGACCAACATAAAAGAGTTGACAATGGCAGGTCACATGAGATGGAAAATAGAAAATGAGGGATTTAACTTTCAGAAAAATCAGGGATATAATCTACACCACAAATATGTTCGCAAAAACTTCAACGGCATACGCAACTATTATCTGTGTATGCAGATCGCTCATATTATTGAACAACTCTTCATTTTATGTAAAAACAAAATCATGCAGGGTTGGAAAACGCTCAAAGGTATGTGGAAACAATTGTGGGCAACTATTCTATTAACCCCTTTACTAATACACAATGAAGCCAAAATAATAAAAGCCAACTATCGATACTAAATGACAACCTGAGATATATAATAGTGCCTATGGCTATCGTGCCTGGTACAGTTCAACAAAATATTCATATGGGAATATTCAAGGCTGGTGATTTCTAAACTCTTATGGGTAAGGAGAATTCCTACCCTATATGCATCTCCTCTTTTTTTACCCGTTTCTATAAACTTACTCTGAATCGTTGTTTACACTTAGACACTATAAAAGTACTTTAAGTAATAATTTTGCTAATTGAATTAATATTCATAAATTCACATCAAGCAATCATGCTTATAATCAATTAATAAAATATTATTAAAACAATTATTACTACGAAAACTTGTTATCGTATCTTTCATGTGTCATTAACGGCATCACTGCTACTGTTTCTAAGCCTAATTACTCTAAATCAATTAGCCTCACAGTGCTCAAGTCCTGATCATAGTCACTACCCAAACAATAGTTTGGATGGAGCATACTCAGGTACGAATCCAATTACAATTAAATTTAATCTATACAATGTCCAAGAAGATGATGGCACCAATGGCATTCAATCATCTTCTGTAGACTTAATCAAAAAATGCTCTAAAGGTGGGATATGAGCCACTAGGAATAGTATTTGACGTTTGTGTTATAGATTACCCTTGTTCGACCTGTAAGCAGTCTCAGGCCTTCCTAACTCAACTTTGGAATAATGAAACACCAGATGACGCTTTAAATGGATTTTTCTTTGGAGGTAACGATCTGCCAGCTTCACCACAGGCACAATCAATTCCTAGTAAAAATTTCTCTGCTAGAGTAGAATTAGAAAATATTATTCATGAAATAGGCCACTGTTTTGGATTACTACATACTCACCAAAGTGTCAATTGTGGTTTACAAAGCGGAGAGTACGCCCCTACAATAAGCAATGGATCATTAGTTTTCGGAGCTAATAGCGATACTGCTGGTGATCAAATACAAGACACCCCTGCGGATCCACGAAATTGCTACAGTCCTACAGTGTCTAATTGTATTTTCCAATCATCATCAACTGTGAAAGACTTTCTTGACAATCCATATATTGATCCTGATAATGTACTTCCAATAAACTATATGAGTTACAATAGCATTTGTAGAGAAGACTTTACTCCTATGCAGATTTTAAGGATGAAAGATATGATAACTGCCGCGATTGAATTAAATGGTATAACAACATCATATAGTATAGAAGAACGAATAGATACTGACATATCATGGTCAGGAAACAAATATTTTAATGATAATATTTATGTTTCGCCAGGTGCTCACCTAACGATTACTGGTGATGTAAAATTCACACAAGGAAAGGGTATTATAGTGGAACCGAATGGATCACTTACAGTTAGTGGTGGTTCACTAGATTTAGACCCTGGCGAGAGTTGCAATCCAACGATAGATCAACTCTGGATGGGTATTATAGCTGAAAATAATGGGTCAGACAAAGCGTATATTACAATAGTACAAGGCTCTACAATAAGTAACGCAGAGTGTGCAATTGATGTAGTCGGCGGCGGACAAAAATGGACATTTGTAAAAGACTCTTACTTCACTAATAACAAGGTAACTTATAGAGACATAGCTAACGATGGTGGTGCGTGTTCGTGGAGAAATACTGACATCACAATAGACAATAACTACATCCCTTCATCATATTTTCCACAAGTGAGAATTATCAATTCACCCACTATCAGTGCATTTGTAAATTGTAATTTTAACGCCAACACCACAACAAATATCAACCTTGTAAGACAGGCCCTTAGTTGTTTTAATTCGTCCCTTTACGCTTCCACATGTAGTTTCCACAATTGGACACAAGGTCTTAATATATCAGGATCGACAAGTAAAGTTGGATACATTAATAACACCACCTTTGATGAAAACATAAAGGCCATGAACTCAGAATCATGGATTAACTTAACAGTAAAGAATTCTACATTCGATATATCAAATCCATCGCCTCAACAGAGATACGGTCTTCTAACCACTGGTGGTCGTGCAGCTAATGTCAATAATACCACTTTCACATCTACAGAAAGCGGCGACATTACTGGAATATTTGCATTTGGCACAGGCCCCGTAGCTAATGTCTGGTCAGAAAATACTTTCTCTAGTCTAGAGACAGGCCTCTACGCAACAGGATGTGGTAATCAGTTTCGAGGCCTTATGCTTCTATGTAGTGACAATTCAAAAAATACAGAATATGACTTCAATAATGAATATGGTATAAGCCCTTTCCAAGGTGCATCATCAAAACCTGCAGGAAATACGTTTTCTCAGTCAGGAAATAATTCTGATAGCGATTTCAGAGCTTTTGGAAATGCTTATTTGGTAGATTACTACTATAGCACTGTTACTGCTTTAGAAAACCCTGTGGAATACTCAGGTATCAATCCTTTGCCAGAAGCAATGAGTAGCAATTGCCTACCAACTTTTGTAGCTTACCCACCATTAACGCCTGATGTATTAGCTGACTATGAGACATTTGACAATAGTAATCAGAATGATATCGACAATGAGAAGAATAATATCAATCAAAATACTGACAATGGCGACACTCCGCGTACTATTGCATACATACAAAATAACGCACAATCAAATCCAACATTGGTCACAAATCAATTAGCCGCCATGAATGGATGGCTGGGGTTGGAATCAACTGAGACGTTTGTTGATCACATCCAATATTTCACAGAAGGTCAGGTAGTAGATATTGTAAGTGCCAACCCATTCATACTGCATTATGCTGCGATGTACAATGTTGTCTACAATGGATCTCAACCGTTTTCTCAGGCAAGTATGAATACAATCAATGCCGCACTAAGTACTGCAGACTCTAGAAGAAATACTGAATCTAGATTAAACTACTACCAAACATTAAAGACTGTAAATATTAACAATGCGATTGTTTATATATTACTGCAGGATGTTGTAGACTACACGGCATATAGACTATGGCTATCAAAGTATAACACATATCACTCAGACTTAATGATAGCCGAATCCCATATGGATGAAAAAGACTATACAGAGGCGCTGAATAAACTCAATTCTATAGCGAACACTAGATCACTAGACATTGCTGATCTCAATGATTTATCCGATTACACTGATGTAACTAACCTCAGAATAGCATTGTACAATGATGACAGATATGAAGGGCTACTTACGGTTACGGAATTATCATACTTGGAGAACATTGCAAATACTAGTGCGTATTTTGCAGGTGATCAGGCAAGAGTATGGTTGACTTACTTCTATGGTCAATCATATCCAACTAACTTCTCACAAAGTCATACTCGATCCAAGGTAGAATTAGCCCAAAACACAACTTCAGTGACAACCCTAAAAGTATTTCCAAATCCAGCATCTCAATATCTTAATATAAAAGGGACACATTCACCCTCTGATAGATATGAAATTCGAAATATTACTGGTCACGTGATCAAAGAAGGCAGATTGAACACGACAAGGATAGATATTGGTGGATTAGAATCCGCTGTATACACAATATCAGTTTCTAATAATTTCGAAACAAAATTTACCAAATTTATCAAAATATAATGTATTAGGGTAGGCCATTCGGCCTACCCATTTTTTTTGTTACATTATGCTCAATGAACATGAAACAATTCGCTATTCTTAACACTCTAATGCTATTTCTGTGTTGTTGTAGTACCGCAACGACACAGATAGATAATGCTCGAATATATAACCCAACTGCATACATTGCTGATTTTGTTCACGCCGTACAAATAGACGAAACGTTTCATATTTTTGGACATGGAACTAGTGATAATCCTTTTAATGATTTCGATTTATTCCACTTAACAATCAATGACGATCTAGACATTTGTGATACTTTCATATATAAAAGTATCACACCAAACATTTCTGACTATCGTTCTCAAAATAACATAATTGTTAATGGTGATACAATAATTAGCACAAGTATTAATCCAGGCACTGTGTTTATTAGTTCATTGTCAGATGGATACCTTTCTTCTATTGAATTACCTTTTCATGTAGAACGATCTCCTTACCCTACATCTATAAAGTCCACACAAGATAAAATTATAGTTCTCACGACATTATATGATGACAGTACCAGTAAGAACTTTAATCGAGTGTTTATTTTTACAAAAGCACTTCAGCTCGTCTCTTGGTTTGATATAAATGAAAACGAAGTTTTGAGCTTTAGAGATTTCACCATTGCTGATGACGAGCTAGTGCTTATCGGTTCGCAAAGGACTGGTGCGGCCAGCTCTGACACCTTCACAACCAAGATTGTAGTAAAAAATATATCATTAGATGGTGAAATATTGTCTACCACTTATCCACTAGAAGACAATCTAAATGGACTAGTAAATGACATAATCTATTCTGAAGGTAATTTTATTTTTAGTTATTTGAACTATCTGAAAGCCCCAACGAATACTCCAGGATTTATTCAATTACTTGCTCGACCATCAATTGTAATGATTGATCAGGACTATAATGTAGTATGGAATCATAAAGTAGGTCGTGACAAATATAGCTGGAGAAACAACTCTCGTAGAATGACGCGATCACACGAAGACGATGCTACCATACTTGTAGGTAGCCAAGCTACCTATTCAGAGCAAGATTCTTTCCCTCCTGGTGACACCCTTACTTACGATGGTGAGTATGCGCAGGTCGAAGGTTTTATTACTAAAGTTATGGACAATGGAGAGATTGCTTGGACCCGTCAGTATGCTTACAATGATAGACCATGGACCAAAACTCAATTTAATTCCGTTGTCGCTATTGATCAGGACAGATATGCTATCACTGGCAGAGTAGATGGACTGCCGCCAGACTTTGAGCCATTGACCTCTGGCCTATTTATGATAGTCGATGATGAAGGCTGCGCTGAGCCTGGTTGTGGTGAATCTACTTCTAACATCAAGCTCGTCATACCCTCTATTGATAATAAACTTCTTGTCTACCCAAATCCTGTGACTGACTTACTGACCATCTCTCATGATATAAATGAAGATGCTATCTATTCACTCTACAATGATGCAGGTGCTCTTGTCAAATCAGAATATATCAAGAAAGGACAGTATATATTAATCATCGATATGAGTTCTTTGCCGTCAGGTACATTTACATGTACTAGAAAGTCAAAGATGCATGCAGCCAAATCAAATAGAGTCATAAAGATTTAGTAATAGATTCGAGTAGGCCATTCGGCCTACCCATTTTTTTTTTACATTATGCTCAATGAACATGAAACAATTCGCTATTCTTAACACTCTAATGCTATTTCTGTGTTGTTGTAGTACCGCAGTGACACAGATAGACAATAGGTGAATCTATAATCTCACTGAATATTATTCATTCACCTATGGCAAGAAATGACTACTAATTCATTTCTTTTCTTATTCTACTCAATGAAGGAGGCGGAATACCCAAATAAGAAGCTACATAATATTGTGGAACATTCGCCAATATTTCAGGACTAAGTTTTGCTAAATACCTGAGTTCGATTAATAAACATCTGTAAGATAGTAATATATATTAAATAAAATTCATATTTATTATGATAAAATAGGAAGAAGTCGTATATTAATGACTGACAATCAATTAATTAACAAACTTTCTTCCTATGATTCTTAATCACCAAATTACGCATATTTTTTGTGTTGTAGATGAATTCATGATTGAGTTTCAACCACAATTAGATAAATACTCTCTTGGAAATAAACCAAAGCGCAAGCCAAAACTTTCTACTTTTGAAGTGATGACCATTATGATCTTGTTTCAGCTGAGTGGGATTAGATGTTTTAAATGGTTTTATAATCAATATTTGGTCCGACATCTAAGCCATGATTTTCCGAACCTTGTCACTTACAATCTTTTCGTGGAATTGTAAAAACAAGTAGTTCTTCCTATGACTATTTTTGCAAAGACTTGTTGTGTTGGTCCTTGTACTGGTATTTCATTTGTTGACTCTACACCTATTATAGTTTGCAAGAATAAACGAATTTTTAACCATAAGGCCTTTAATGGAATTGCAACTAGAGGTAAGTGCACCATGGGATTTTTTTACGGTTTCAAACTGCATATTGTAGTTAACGAAATTGGACAAATCATTGATTTTCAGATTACTCAAGCTAATCGATCGAACACCCTTGAAAAGGTAATTTACTAAAGAAAATATGGGGTAAATTATATGGGGACAAAGGGTATGTAAGCCAGAAATTATGTGAAACATTATTTGAACAAGGAATTAACCTTGTAACTGGAATTAGAAGGAATATGCAAAATTAGAAACCCAAGGATAGAAATAACATCAAAACAGTAATCACAAAAGAGGACTAAGGAGTGATACATTAATAAAGTACGTTTTTATGTGCTGACATTTATTCATTCTTCAAGGCAAAAAACGTAGGCTATGCATCGCATAAGCGAGGCTTAGGAATGATACATTAATAAAGTACGTTTTTATGTGCTGATATTTATTCATTCTTCAAGGCAAAAAACGTAGGTTATGCATCGCATAGGCGAGGCTTTTTAACGCAGAAGAAAGGATAAAGATCAAACAGAAGAATGTAACTTTATTATTGATTCATTCCTTATTAACGCAGAAGAAGGGAATAAGATCAAGCAGAAGAATGTAACTTTATTATTGATTCATTCCTTAATGTCTACACCCCCCATTAATTCCCAAGACATACTTCTGTACCACATCAATATCTACGGCAGTTTCAGCACCTAAAAAACCAGAAACCATTTCATTCTTCATATGACCTTCCGCATAATCAGTAATACTTTGACTTATCAGCTGGAATGACCAATGCCATTTTTCTTCGTTGTATCCGTCAGGCCTATTTGGTCCTTTAGAAGTATAAGGTTGGCAAAACCCATAATGAGACGCATTGTTTACTAACCAATCATATATTTTCTTCCCTTCTCCTTTTTCGAAGTATTCATTATTAAAAGCATTTAAATCTATATCCGTACCCCAATGATGGCGGCTTGTTCCTGGCATAGAGCTATATTCTAAGATTTTTAAAGCTTTATCAATTGGTGCGACGATATCTGTAGAGACATTAGTGCCATCAGAAAGTTCCGTTGCGCCAGTCCATTTCCGTTCCCATATTCCTTTTTGATAGACGAAATTTCGGGTTGCAGATTTAATTTGCAGATTGACACCATCCTTTTTGGCTTCTTTATACATTTTTTCGAAAGCGGAATAAGCATCTGCCCTCATGTACATTCCTTCACGATCTGCATATTTGATTTGAATGGCTATAAAGTCTTCATGTGACTTAGGCACGAACTTTCCCATACAATAATCAATATCAAGATTCTTCATTTTTGGTGCTTGAACAGATTTAGGTATTACACTATTATCGATTTTATTTATTGCAGACACAACATCTTTCTCTTTTTTGTTGGGACTTTGGCCACAGGAAATTAAGAGAAAAAAGCAGATAGTTAAATAAAGAGATTGAGACAACATGCGTTATTATTTGGATTAATACTTCAATGCAAAGTTAATGTAAGTAATCAAGTTTTTTGGATCGGTATCCTTAGGACTATTTCCATACGTTTCAAAAGGGTGATATCCTTTTTTGATACTGATTTCTTTATTTCGGTGCATAGTATACATAGTTGTCCCTTCATATACTTTTTCTACAGGAGCGTTTATCAGTTTTCGCCTTACGGTATTCATTTTAGGCATGATAATGTAAGTTTAGTAAGTTATTCCAAAAGTATAAATTTTTAGCTACTCACTCCCTCCTAGTACTTCATTTATATTCATCTATTCTCGGTTAATATTCTGTTAATGACTCCAGAATAAAAACGATAGCCAACACTTTCACGTTTTTAATGAACCAAACGCAAACTTTAAAACCGTAATGAAGAATATCTTTTCACTTATTTTGGCAGGAATGATAGGAGGTGTCACAGTAGTAGGCATCAATCATTTTACTGAAAAACAAAAAACAGTGGTGAATTATAATCAGTCACCAAGAGCCACTTTAGTTGGGTATAATAATGCTGTTGCCGTTCAGCCAGTTGATTTTGTAAGAGCCAGTGAATACGCTACAGAGGTAGTCGTACATATAATGGCAGAAGAGAGTCTCACGTCCGCAAGAAAAAGGCAAGAAGAGAGTAGAAAATCAAGGAGAAGTCCATTCGATGATTTTTTCGGAGGGGACATCTTTGGAAATGATTTTTTTGGGCAAGATTTTTATAGAGGAAATGGACAGAAGAACGGTTCCGGGTCTGGGGTAATTTTCTCAGAAGATGGATATATAGTCACAAACAACCATGTCGTAGGGTTTGCAGATAATATATTGGTAACACTGCAGGATGGTAGGGAAGTAAAAGCAACTAAAATAGGAACAGATCCATCGACTGACCTAGCTGTGATCAAAATAAATGTAGACGGAACCCTTCCTACTTTAGATTTTGCTAATAGTGATGATGTGAAAGTAGGAGAATGGGTTCTAGCGGTGGGTAATCCGTTTAGTTATCTAACATCGACAGTAACTGCAGGTATCATCAGTGCTAAAGGAAGAGACTTAGATATAATTACTGAAGACAAGTCTATTGAAGAGTTCTTACAAACAGATGCAGTGGTAAATCCGGGAAATAGTGGGGGCGCTCTAGTTAACACGGAAGGAAAACTTCTTGGAATAAATACGGCGATTGCAACACCAACTGGAGTTTATGCAGGGTATTCATTTGCTATACCATCTAATCTTGTAAAGAGAGTAGTTTTTGACATTATTGAGAATGGTGATATCGAAAGGGTAAATCTTGGTGTACTAGGATATGATGTAGACAAAAGTGTAGTAGCTGATTATAATCTAAACATAGAATATGGATTTTATGTAGACAGTATGGACAAAAGAAGCATTGCACAGTTATCAGGAATGCTTCCAGGTGATGTAATTGTCGCGGTTGATAACAAGAAAGTGGAAAAATTCGAAGATATTGTTGAACAGATGAAATACAATAAGGCGGGCGACACCGTTAATATAACAGTGAAAAGAAAGAAAGAGAATAAAGAATTAAAGGTAAAGTTGAGAAAAGGACTATAATCTTGAAAGAATATAAAATCAAGGGTTAAAAGTCAAGTGAGCGTCATTCTTAAGAAATTAAAGCTTATTTGCTGATCTATATTACCTTGGTCCACGTTATAAAAGAAAGTTGGTTTTTCGTTTTGTTTTGATGACGCCGGTTCCACGAGGGGCTGGCGTTTTTTTGTATATTTACTCTAAACAATCAATCAGTAAGCCGATGTTTCGATCCTCTCGTTTTCTACAAAAACAGTTTTTTATTCTTTTTTTGGTATATGGATTACCATTTGCAGGATTAATGTATCTCTTAGAAATAGAGAATTTTAGTTTTTATAAATTTCTATTTTATTTTATTTTTCAAGGCGGATTTATGGCATATTTTACTATCTATTTCAACAATAAATCTTTACAAAAAGAAGGAATAGATATATTCGATGAAGTCGTTATGAATGAAAACCAAGAAAGACAGATCTTAACCTCATTGGATAAAGAAGAATTCTATGATTTTTGGAAGAACTCAAAGGAATATAAAGTGGTTCAAAGTTCTGAAGGCAGCTTTGATGTAAATAAGAGGTATTACACAACGGAATTCAAAGCAATTATTAATGTATCTTATGTAGATGTGCCAGAGCCAAGGATGCTATTAAAAAGCAAACCAAAAAAAGTGCTAATCAACGACCTTGCTTTAATTCATAGAACTATAGACTCAGTGAGGGATTATATTCTTAAGAAAGAATTGGATCGAATGAATGTGTAAGCTGCTTTAGACTTCTCCAATGAAACTAATTGATAGAGGCTGCTCGATTTCGAGCAGCCTTTACTATTAATTGTGAAAATCACATTACGCTCGTCCTCCATCGAGGAAATCTTGATATTCTCTCAATTCATCAAACTTTCCATCGGCAGCCAATTCTGCTTGTTTTGGCCAAGTAGTAGGATCTCCTAATGCAAATCTTGACCCTGCAGCAGTAAGTATTGTTTTGACGGCACTAGCTTCGTTATTTGCCATGTCCCTCCATGTTTTGATACCGTTTTCATGCAGTAGCTTTTCAGTTGCGGACCCTATGCCCTCTATTGCTTTCAAGTCATCTTGTTTGAATGCTTTGAGTGCGCCAGTTCTGAGAAGGTATTTTTCAAGTTTTGAGGCTGTTAATCCAACAGCATTGTCTTTACCAGTATCAAGCTTTTTCTGTAAGTCAATCATACCAGGATAGTCTCCAATAGCTGCATATTCAGCTTGTTGTGCCCAAGTAGTAGGGTCAATGATTTTGTATTTATCTCCATACTTATCTAGAATTGCTTGCAATGAATTAGGGGTTTGTGCTGCAAGATCAGAATGTGAATTCACGCCATTTTCTTTTAGCACACGTACCATTTTTGGTCCTATACCTTTGATTATTTGCAGGATGTCAGACTTCACGCCGGGATAGATTGCTTTTTTACTACTTCCCCCAGAGGCTGCGAAATCAACATCATTTCTTCCAGAATTAATGCTTGCGGCACTTGCCGCAGCTTAAGTAGCAGCTGTATAAGCTAGATTAGAATTGTTGTTTTCTCCGCTGCTTCCTCCATTACCGCTTCCAGAACCAGACTTGTCTGTTGAGTCAGTAGTTAATGGAGGTCCCACTCTAACCCTTGTTATCTTTATTGCCTTTTTTACTAGAACTTGCGGACTCTTGGAGCACTTTCATATTTGCCTCTATTTCTCTCATTCTGCCTTTAGTTATGGCGAGGTCAATTTCTAGGTCTGCTCTTTTTGAACCACAATCATCTAGGTCTCCTTCAAGGCTACTTATTCTGCCGTTAAGTCCTTTTATCTTGTCATCATAGTCTGCAACCATTTTAGAATATTTATCCTTCCAGTACAACCAAGTTAATAGGCTACCCAATATAAAAGGCAATAACCAGAGCCACCAGAAAAAGTCGCATATTGATATTAATGTTATCATCGTATATTATTTTTAAAGTTATTTAATGATTTGGAGCTCTGTACGTCTGTTCGCAGCACTCTTTTTATTATTCACATAAGCACCAGTTGCCGGTTGAGTTTCTCCTTTAGACACAGCAATAATTTTTGAACTGTTTACTCCTTTACTTATAAGGTATTGCTTCACAATGTTAGCCCTTCTTTGGCCTAGCCGGATGTTAGATTTTGAAGAACTCATACTGTCCGTATGGCCCGTTAAACGGATCCTTTCTCCTGATTTTTTTACCCGGTCCGCAACATTATTTAAGTATGCCTCTATTTCCGCATCACTTATTCTACTAGTAGAGTTGAATGGGAAATTGATCAAAGGACGATCATTGATTTCTTTAATCGCAGCAGTATTTGTTAGATTTCTGAATTCTACGCTTTTAAACATATAGGTTTTTTCTCCTTCTGTGGCGTTTACAAGTTTTCCCCTTATATTTATTCTATCATCCGTTAGTGGGGGTTTGAATAATTTGGAGATGTCGGTAGCTCTCGCCAGCCCTAAATTCTCAAAATTGGATGGTTTTGCTTCGTCAGCGCGGTATAGACCAGTTATTTCTAGTTTTTCTCCGTCTTTTAGTCCATTAAGTAATGCTTGTCTTCTGGTATCCCATCCATCTCCTGTTGCTGCTTCTGCTTTATTCCAACTAAATAATAGTGGACCAGCTACCTTTTTGGAAGCTGAGATTATATTCGGGGCATGGTCGTCTTTTTTGTCGTCGATCATTGCTTTAGATTTGTCATTACCACAGTTAAATTTGGTGTCAAAACAAGGTTTGATAAAATAGCCAAGTACAAGCCACAAAAAAATGATAGCGATTATTGAAATTATCAATCTCATAAGCTATGGTGTTGGTTTGATTAAATAATAATTTGAAATGATTAAATAATGATAAATCCCTTTTTTACCATAGTTTTGACGGACTTTAACCAAATTTCGTCACAAAAATAGGGGGTAAATATTATATTTTGGATAAAAATTTTGTTTTTAACCATTATATTAGTGTAAAATTTACGATAACTATTCATTGCAACACATTGATATTAAGCAAATTATACAGCTACCTTTAGGCATAAATATATTTGTTAAAGAAAAACACTATGAATAGGATAATTACACTTGATGAGTTCATAATCAGAGGCCAAAACGCTTATACTGATGCTACGGGCCACCTAACCAGACTGTTAAGAGATATAGGTATTGCAGCTAAAATCGTAAATAGAGAAGTAAATAAAGCGGGATTAGTTAATATCCTGGGTGTTGCTGGTTCGGATAATGCAAGCGGTGACGATGTCCAAAAACTTGATATTTTTGCCAATCAGGTTTTCATAGATTGTCTAAATAATGGTGGTGAATGCTGTGGGATTGCTTCCGAAGAGCTTGAAGACTTCATACAACTTGCCCCAGTCAAAAACAAAGAAGCTGAATACATAGTAGTTATGGATCCGTTAGATGGTTCTTCTAATATTGATGTAAATGTTTCGGTAGGGACGATCTTCGGTATATATAAAAGGAAAAGTGATGTAGCAGGGCCTTGTGATATTAGTGATTTCTTGCAGAATGGTACAGAATTAGTAGCTGCAGGATATGTTTTATATGGCACATCTACAATTTTAGTCTACTCTACTGGGCATGGAGTAAATGGATTTACCCTTGATCCAAGTATTGGTGAATTCTGTCTCTCTCACCCAAATATGAAAATACCAAACACGGGTAATTACTATTCTGTAAATCAAGGATACTATCTTAAGTTTGATCTTGAAATGAGAAGATATATCGATCATTGTTCTGATTCCAACTTAAGGCTAAGGTATATTGGGAGCATGGTTTCGGATTTACATCGAATCATGTTCCAAGGAGGTATATTTTTATACCCGAATACAAGAAAGTACGTGAATGGAAAGTTAAGGTTACTATATGAGTGTAATCCAATGAGTTACATCATTGAGCAAGCAGGAGGAACGGCGATAAATACAAAACTTGAAAGAATTCTTGACCTAAAAGTTTCTAGTATTCACCAACGATCTACGATAGTAATTGGAAGTCCAGACATGGTGGAGGAGATGAAAAAATTTGTAGAGAGATACAGCGCTGTGGATATATAGATATTGAAGGCGCTTAGGCGTGCGCTTACAAACAATCACGGCAAGACATAAATCTCGCTATTATTGGGGGGGGGGGTGAATTCATTAGTTTATAACTATTTTTATATTTTTAGCTATTGAGAATCCATATCAGTGTTAAAGTACGAATATAAATACCCTGCCTGGAACCAGATGTAAAGGGGGTGTATGACAAAATGCATATTAAGCTGCAATTTTAATTAAATCATTGATAATACCCCATTTATTGCTTTTTTGATAACATCTGAGGGTGGCAATTCCATTTGCACCTTTAATCGACCATTTTTGTTATGACAGTTTTACTCGCTGTTGGGTCACATTTCGGTGTGCTGCCTCCATTGGGCCTGACCCTATCAATAATCCTTTATCTCTAAACGTCTTATACTGCATTCTATCTTCGTGTTCTACATAATATCTGATAACTTTCATCTTTAATTCCTTGGCTGATGTGTTTACTGATCTAGTTTTTCTAATATTTAGTATTACATCTTCGACTCTATCTATCATCAGTAATTCTTTTTGAATAGCCATCCATTATCTTCGCTTTATTTAATCGCTAAATTGAATTTTAGGAAACACCTCTAATTTCTTCACAGCATGATAATAATCCAGTATTTGCAAGCATCCTGAGTAACTACCATCTACCCAATTTCATATCCATTTCGCTCCATCGGCTATAAATACCTTTGGAGTCTTTAGTAGTGCCGTATGTCGCTCTAGTTTTGGAAGAAACTTATCAATACCTCCTAGATGGCTGACATAAACTGTGTTGACTATTTCATTTCTATTCTCCTGAATTCTGATATTTTCCCTATCATAGAATATTCTAGCTAACTTATTCTCCTTTCACCCGTCACGGCGGGTATACAGCATACATCCGTCCATCATCACATAACAGATGTCATCTTTTTTAGGGGGACTTAATTGAGGTATAAAATCTATTTGGTTTGCATTAATGATAGGATTTATTTGATCGCCATACCATTGGCTCACTCTTTGACATTGTTTTGCACTAAGGCTTATGTTCAATAATTCTTTGAGTAAACTTGAAGTTTCGTTAAACACTAAATTCTGAGACATTAGGCATAACATTGATTGCATATAAGATGTGATCTTAAAAGCACTGTGCTGCAACATATGACTCTTACTTAAAGCTACTCTCCCAAATATGGTTAAGACCGTTTTTTTTTATTCCTGTTCTTTGGTGGTTTCCTTCTACTGTTTTCCAACATCAACCTCCCTATTCTCATAGTACGGTCAAATAGCGTTTTCTCATAGTCAAACGCATCTGTAATTTTTGGTTCTACATCC
>JBLHWH010000160.1:0-14838 GCA_047628935.1 Halioglobus sp.
ATAAAAAATAGCATAGTAATGCTAGTAAAAAGAAATCTTTTCATTATAAATAGGTTTTATAAAATTGGAAAAAGTTTTATTAAAATGTATATTATTTTGTATTATGGTTTTATATGGACCTTATTTAATGGTCAGTAACTAAGATTCTATTTAAGCCAATCGCGTATCAAATCTTTCAATAAATTTAATAATGAGGCTAAAAAGATTATAATTTGATTCCTTAGGAACAAGAATTAAATAAAGTTACAATATATCGAGTGTGAATTATTAGCCAGAAATCGTTACAAACTCACATTTGGATCAGTCCATTACGACTCTTAAACAGTACACGAATTGAATTGGAGAGTCCTTTTAAATTGTAACTTTATTTTGAACTCCTTCCTTAATGATAATAATTAAAATTAATTGTATCCAAAGCTGGTACATATATTGAATCATATATCGGTATTTGGTTGTTACTTTCCTTTATTCCAATTCTATGAAATCTATTTGCATAGATTTTAAAGAACCCCTCAAAATTTTGGTCTGTAATTGATCCTCCTGGAATAAAATCTGCACCTAATCGAATGAATGGTTTTTCAATATTCAAACTATCAATAATAATTATCTGTATCCACCCCACAGGATCCATCACAAACTCAGGCGTATAAAACTCATTCTCCCCAGGAAAGACTAGTTTTGATTGATTACCAGAATATGGAAAATAGTCATTGGCAGTTATATTACCTATCTCAAAAGTAGCAGCATCATCATCGGTGCGCAAGTAGAATTCTCCACTATCATCCGTGCGGACGGTATCTACTAGATATAGTATAGGGTCTTGGAACACGCCCTGGGATACTACACCAAAAAGTGGTACTAATACATCGGGTATTGGATCATGTGTCCCGTATTCTAGTACAGTGCCGCTCAATTGAGTTCCTTCAAATTCTTCTTCCCCTCCAGGAAAGCAAGATGAGAATACAAGTATTATGATAAGAAAGGATGTAATTTGTTTCATGATTGGTGAAATTTGTTAAAGTAAATATAGGTGATCCATTTGGCATAAGCAAGTTAATTGATTGATATTCATGTATATAGTATTAACATATACAATCTTATGATAATATACTAAGCACTTATAAAAGGATAAAAACATACGTCTGAAATACCTTAACAAATGAGTTAGTATTCAGACGACAGGAAAATGGTTATAATCTGAAGTAGTCTATCTAAAACACCACATTAGTAATGCAACTACCAAACAGATTGTCATCCATGCCGAACGGCGTGGTTGATGATTATGTATTGTAGTTGCGAGGATGTGGTGTCCCTAGATATACTTGCTGGTTGTCACCACGCTTTTTTTAAATATAAAATGGCATGGAAAAAACACACTCACAAAATCATCATATCCAATTGGGAAGAATCGCAATTGTCAAACAATTGATTTCGGAAATGAAATCTGATCCTTTGTTTCATGATTTCATATACAACTGCCTAATGTCACATGAGACAGGAGAATGCAAAACTGTTCGAGAATCACAAAATCAAATTGTTAGGTCAACTCATTTATATGAAAAGTCTCTCAAAAAAATTGGCATAATGACTGAACAAAAGAAACTAATTACAACAGTATTTCTTGAGAAATAACTGTCTTTCACCTCATTCTTTCAGCTAGAATTAAACCATTCTTTTTGTCTTGCAAGACAAAAACATACAAGTGAAAATGCACTAAATCATTTAAGAATGTTTATCTTGTAGGTAGTCATTTGTAACTAATTGGCATCAACTCTTATGTGTATTAATCATGAACAAGACATATTAGCAACTCATAAGTAATTGATTTACAGAGATCATAAGGATAGGGTTCAAAACCCAGTCTGGTCACAAGAAACCCTTGCAAGTCATTGATTTGCAGGGGTTTTGTTTTTATGTGAAGGTAACGTGAAGGTAAATCAAACAATTATACGCATATCATGAACATAGGTTACTGATATATCTAAATGCAATGCAAATTCACTTATTGCTTAAGAATCAATATTTAAAAGGATAATAACCTAACCCCACTAACTTTTATATCTTTTAGGTTTCACTTTGTCTATCTATTGTTACAGTATTTCTATTCCAATACCCTTTCAGCACTTTTTCTAATCCGCCTATTTGAAGCATAGGTTTAGTTTCCATCGAATCAACTTCAGACATGCTTCAAAGCTTATTAAAAAAATAAACTAAATTTTTTGGCTGAATCTTTTAGATAGTAGGCTGGAAAGATCAAATTATTTATATAACCTTATAGGTTATGAATTAATTAAACAAAGTAAAAATGGCGTACTTCAAATCATTTATTTTCTTGTTTGTATTGGTAAATGTTTCAAATAATGCAATCGCCCAAAATGAAAACAAATCCAAATTAGTGTCATTAAGAATGATAAAAACGAATTTCGCATAGGCACTACCAAATTAAATTCTATAACCTCCTCTAATAACAATTCTAGCTTAAACCTAATTCTGCGAAATCAAATAAGTTATTCATCTAGTAAAAAAGATCATAAGGCAAATTTAAGATTCCAACTCAACTTTGTGAAGGTAGATCCTTTTCTATATGCTGGAACGGGTAACAACAATTTGAGTTTAGTACGGAGGGGCTATGAACCTCATTATCAAAATTCAATTAATGAGCCAACATTTTCAGGTGAGCTCATTTTTGGTCTATTGGAATCATGGGTTCGTTGCATTAGGTAATACTTTTTTGAAGTACATTTTATCAATTTTCGCATCTTGACCTTCTTATTGGAGGTTTAAAACAACACTTGTATGTCCCCATATTGCATCTCTACAAAACGCCTAAATAGAAATGCCCAGTCAACGTTAGACTCGCTTAGAGTCTGATAAAAAAATTAGTTGCTAATCTGGTGCTGAGAATAAATAACAGTAACTGAAATTATTGTCATTTATGTTAAATCCATACGACTCACAATAAAAGGTCACCTCAATAACAATCCAAAAGTCATTCACTAATTCGATATTCCTCAATTAATTTCGCAACATTTGCCTTCCATAAAAGATAACAATGTCTAAAAATCTCATATTTCTACTTTTTGCACTGATTCCATTCGTTCTTTTTTCTCAGCCTCCACAAGAGTCTCTCACAGAACTAGAATCTCAACTATCCGAAATAGAAAAATCCAGAAAACTCCTATCCAATAAAATCAACCAGCAAAAATGGTCCATCTACAAAGATGACCTAAAATCATATGGCTTTCCATCAGCAAACTTTCAAGAGCACACGGCCTACATCTTCGAATACTCCGAAGAACATGAACAATCCAAGTGGGTAGCTCATATGATCACTTCAGAAGTAGAAGAGCTTGGCACAGGACGTACTAATGATTTTCGCGTAGACCCACTAGTAACAACAGGAACTGCAGAACAAGATGATTATTTCAACTACTACCCTACTAAAAAGAAAGGTGAGCAATATGATGGCTTTGGATATGACAGAGGACATCTTGCCCCATCAGCAGATTTTCGATGGTGTGGTGAAGCTGTCTCAGAAAGCTACTTTTATTCTAATATGTCACCGCAACATCCAGATCTTAATCAAAAGAAGTGGTCAGAATTAGAATCTATGCTTAGAGGTTATGTTATCAGAAATAATGTACCTCTGGCAATAATCACAGCTCCAGTACTTAAAGGTGGTTTACCAAAAATCAAACAATCGCCAAATGGACTAAGTATACCAGAGTTCTATCTTAAGATTGCTTACGATCACACCAATCAAAGAGCTATAGGTTTTTTAATGGCTAATAAGGAGCTCACAAAGCCATTGGATATGTATACCATTAGCGTTGACGACCTTGAGAAGTTAACTGGCTATAATTACTTTCCTCATATAGACCAGTCCTTAGAGTCTAGCTATAATATCAAAGACTGGTTTTCAGAATATGATAAAGGATCTGTAGAACCTATAAAACAGAATAAATTACCAAGGGGCCATTATAATACTGAAACTGTAGCTCGCCAAATGAATAAATACAGGAAGGTCAAAGTTTGCGGCAAAGTAGTCAGTGCAAGAAACAGTCGCAAAGGACATGCTTGGATCAATCTTGATCGTAAATATCCAAATGATTACTTCTCTGTCATGATCTATAAAGAAGAGCTTACAAACTTCACGTATGATCCTGTTAAGCATTTTAAAGATGAAAAAATCTGCGTAGAAGGTGAAATAGGAAAGATTGGGAATAAGCCAGTAGCGAAAATATCAAATCCCAAAAGAATTTCATTTATGAAATAGGTCTTCGAATTTCTTCATTTCTATTTACGGTCAGCATAATTAACGAATGAGAAAAACTGATCCCGACAATTATCAGGAATGATTCAATGTCCTAAGTAATTATTTACATTACACTAATATATTCTTGTTGCAATAAGCTGACACTAGGCAGCTTTAAACACCTTTCCTCTGCCTTTACGTATAGATAGATGAGTTGAAATAAGCTTTCCATTTAGTGTAGACATTGCAAATTTCAAAGCTTCAGTTATAGTGGCAGCATCAGCTATAAATGACTTTTTATCATCTCCGAAGAAAGTGATCAACTGAACATACAGTTTATCATCAACATCTTTGAGTGTGCAATCAATGTTTACTACTACTGAATTTGGCAAAACATTCCATTTAAACATCGCTAAAAGTGATTCTACATGGTTAATACTGTTGTGTCCCAGCCGCTGGCTTGAATTGATCTTAATTTGCATAATAAATCATTTTACTAAACTTATATTCTACATCACAAGACAATATAAATATATTATTTCGATAATGCAACTTATCACATTAAGAATATTAATATACATGTCTATAGATTTCGCTATAATTGCATAACAGCAACTAATACAAATTCTGCCTAAAATTCACTGTTTCTTGCAGAATCCAGATGAATAAGTACCGCATATATTTAAAGTAAGATCGCTTTATTCTGCGTTAAAAATTCTTGCCATAGCTATGTTTAGAGTGCTGTAAATTACGTAGATGCGAGTGAGTTTTTTCACTCTCCCTACTGCTACAACTACTATTTTGTCTTCACTAAAATAATCTTCCACTGAAATTCTAAAGCGACATTCACAAACAGAATTAGTATAAATCTATAATATTCCAACCAATAGCAAATTTGAATAAATTTGAAGCTCCCAAATTCAGTTATACCAATTCTGGTTGAGTATTTTACTTAATATTTGCTTGTAAGTAAATCTATAGTCGAGAGAGAAAAGTATGGTACGAGTGATGGCTTTCGCAGAAAACATACGTTTCTTGCAAAGAAAATGCACTGAGGTAAATTGGTATGCCGAGGCTTGCTCAGCAGATTACCTCTGCATAAATTAGCAGGTTCCAATAGGAATGTCTTCAATTACTAGGAAATGAGTTATTACATTTAGTTTATCTTAGAAATTAATGTTCACAGAACAAGGCTCTCAAACATTCACCAAACATCCTTTTAGTGCATGATCCTCTGCACTCCAAACTTAGCATGAAAGGAAATTCATGATAAAATTGAAAGACTAATGCACCAAATTATTTAAGAAAAAAAGCGTGAAATAATAAATCTGCGCCCAACGGTGCAAATTCTCATTTTTTCGTTAATTATCCCTCAATAATTACCAAATAGTTGACTTCATTACTCTATACGCAACACCTTGATCTCTAGGGCTCCTTTATTATTGACATATGCTAGCCTTGATGGATGATCATTCGCAAATGCATAGAATAGACCTGTTTCGGTAGATGAATATTGATCCACCCCATTTCCAATTTCAAAAATGTGATCAAAATCACTGCCTATTCCGCCACAAAGTGCAAGAAACTTTGATTCCTTTCTTCTAGGTTTGAACAAAGTTTCAAGAATAAACAATTTGATACCAGTAAGTGGACTAGAAAATATCCAGTCCTTCCACTTCTCTGATTTCTTGTGTATTTCTATACGATAAACCTGATCTTTCACCAGTTCATAGTTAGACTCATTTCTTTGCTTTTTAGAATCTACATGAAGAATAAAATAATCTCCGGCACCCATTTTATTCATTTAGTTTTTTCTTATATTATAAGAAATTCACAACAGTTAGATATGCGTTATCATCATTAAAAATAGAGAAGTGACTTATCTCTTTATTTTCTATAAATAGATTATTAGCATTACTTTGACTTTCTCCAGGTTTTAAATTTAATGCACCTAAACTAAGTGTAACTCCATCGTTTGGTGTACCTCTAAATACAGCTTGATCAATCCCGAAATCAAGGATCGCTATGATCTTATTACTTGGAGCATAATTAGCCGCTATAAATGACTGCATTTTATTGTTATAAATAAATTGAGCCTGTTTAATAAGAAGAGCACTTTTAGGTGCTTGATCCTGAATCCCAGGAAATGATAATATTCTTGAACTTATAAACCTAGCCAACTTAAATGCTCCTCCCACTACTGAACCAGTTGGCTCCGCTTTAGCTGACAAAGTTGTTACCCTATCCAATAATTTAATAATATTTTCTTTACTAGCTAGAGGTGTACCCTTCAATGTGCCAGCTGCAAATAATATTTTATTTTGATCACTAAATACTTCTTTAGCGACTAAGCATCCTCTGCTGAATCCAATAACTGTGATGTTTTCAGGATCGAGTCCATGCTTCTTCATTTCCATTTTAAGATCATTTCCACTTTCGATTACCCCCTTCTTCAAAGTTGACATTTCAAAACCTAAAATTGAGTCTACTCCGAAAAGTATCAATTTCTTCAAAATGAATTATTTTGGATGAGATTTGTATTTTTTGAAATTCAGTGATGCCTGAGCATCAGTTAATTGAAATAAATGAAAATATCGCCAAAAGAAACATTTTTAGTGTTGAGGAGTTTTCGGAGTGGACTCAAAATTGTCGTATTGTACTTTTTCTTAGCAAGATTAGAGATAAAAGTATCCCTTGATAATAAATCTTCAAATGAAGCCTCTGTAGAAGACCATGTGCCATGCAGGAGCAACAGGGTTTTCTTTTTTGTATCTATAGTTTTAATATTTTTTACTAGTTGCCCCCATGCTTTAGATGGTTCCTTATATATCAAGCCTTCTAGTCCTGTTTGCGGTTTATCTCGAACAATCCGTACTACTCGGACTACTATTTTTTTAATTTTTTTGCCTAGTTTCTAGAACCAATCACCTAATCCTCGACTGTCCTTCACTGACATTCTATTAAACGATACAAATCTTTGATCAGATGGCAAGTAAGCATATTTCCCAATCTCTGATCGGCTTCCTTTTACAATTTCATTTAGACCATCTGCATATATCCACTTGAGTACTTTGGTATCATCATCAAGTATTACCTCAATCAGCTGCAAAGGACTACTTTCTGATTCAAAATTAGTGAACCCAATATCTAAAGTAACTGAAGATGACCGAGTGTATTCATCATTATTCTCAAATGAGATTTCAAAAACATGGGCGACATCATTCTTTTCCTGATCAAGGACATCCAGTTTAGAGATCTTGGCAGTTTGATTTGACCAATACTTTATATTTCCGTAAGACTTACTGTCCAAATCATATAAAGGACGTAATCTTTGCGGAATATCAAGTTTTGTACGACCTAAGTTTGAACTACTAATTCGATTTTTCAATACAGATTTCAAGAAATCACTTGCATGTTTTGAGTCTACTATTTTCAAAGCTAAATCCTCTGAGATTTCATCATCATGACTAAATTCATGGAGGCTTTCATCTGCAACTAGCAATTGTTCAATTTCTATAGATAACATTTCTAGTAAGTGCTCATCTATTTCTACTTTCTGTGAACCTGATCTAGTCCCACCTCCCCACATTTTCAAAAGCTCGTCGAGTCCTGTTTTACCTAGTTTATCTTCCTTTTCTTTTTTTAGATCATCAATGACTTGTTTGTTTACCACAAAATCCATCATCTTACTAGCCTTTAAGATTCCATTTCCATAAAATCTATCGTATCCAGTATTTTTTCTGCAGTTTCAAACAAAGCTTGTTTTACAAGTTCTATTTTTTTCCATTCTTCACCCGCTTTTATATGCTTTCTTATCTCAACTCTATTTTTATGAAGAAACAAAGCAGCTGCAGCGGCGATTTGAGGAGTAGCACTAGAGGTGCCACCACCTGTTCGTTTATACATTTTCCCTTTCTCCGAATCCATCCAACTGATGTTGGGAGTATAAGCTGCAACGGCAGTCTTCATAGCCTCTCTTGGGCCGTAACAAGATTGCATATACTTACCTCCCGCCGCTCTTTTCACAGGAGTTTTCACTAGATATGGCATATTATCATATGTTACTCCTACTGCAACACCCCTATTAAACTTAGCTGGAAACATATGTGACTTTGGCAATAAGTTTTTAGGAAATTTTGTCCAGCTATTTCCTCCTGCACTTACTATTACTATTCCAGCTTCGTATGCTTTATTTATTACTCGCAGCATTCTTTTTGATGGCGAGCCTGCCATAGACATGGTGATTACATCCACTTTCTGTTTAATGCCATATTCCACAGCTTTGCAAAATGCTCTACCACTCAATACGATAACCGTCTCACTAATTTTTAATGATATAACATTAGCATAAGGAAAACCCCCAAAATACCTAGGCATTGAATCATTCTCAGGCAATTCAGAATTTACTCTCCTTCCTGCCAAAATGGTTACGGTCGCATATCCATGTCCCTGATTTTCTTGTAAAAAAAAACCTGTCCTTATCTAAAACATTTGCAAAGTCATTACTCCTATCTTCATCAAAGTGTAATGTTAATGATGTATGATCGAGTAATACTCCTGTGTCTATATGGGCAATGGTTGGATACTCTTTTCTAAGCCTTGGATTATCCAAGGCTGACTCTGGGCATGCCTTTCCAAATGCATCTTCGAGTTGAGAATAATCTTTTCCTTTGTGCCAAGCGAACCTATTAAATGATTTTTCTTTTGGGTTAGGATAAGTTGAGAGATATTCGTCCGGATCATCAGAGCCCCAGCTATCCTCTATTTCCTCATTAATATAATTACAGAAACGGTATCGAGCTCAAAATATTTTTTCGATCTGATTGGAAATATTTCACATAAGCATTCTCCCAAGCTACTGCAATATCATCTGATGCTCCTCTAGAAGATTTGGAATTATATTTTAAAACCTCAGTAGAGGAGTTATCCACTAGAATTTTACCTGTACTATAAATTTTATATTTCCGCTCTTTATCAGGCTCAGGAGCGATAGGTTGCCTAGTATTGTCATTTTTAAAATACTTTGACGAGATTATTTTTTTTCAGAATTTCACTATTTGCGCCACCGAATTCCAAAAGAGGATCTTGATCTTGAATTCTCAGTTCCTTAAGCCTAGAACTTGTTTTATCTGTCAATGACGAGATCGACGCACTAGTATCACTCGTTAAAGCTTCGATAAATGCGTTCTTAAATCTGCCCACTTCTTGTGACTCTTTAGCCAGCTGATCATCCTGACAAGCAGCGAGGGTAATAAGATCGCAAACCACCTCCGTTGTATCTATTCCTCAACTAGTTTTTTATCAGCCCCCATTCTTTATCATAATACTTCTTATTGCCTTCATAAATCTCTCGCAAAGCACTAGATGACAAACCTCTGGTTTTGATTGCACTCTCAGGATTATTAGGTGAAAATTGAGATGCAAATCTCGTATTAGTTCCACTATGACATGAATCAGATATCCAAACTACAATTATACCTGATTTAAATTTATTCAGTATAATCTTAGTCTCATCATCTATCCAAAGCCCATCATATAGAACTAAGGTCTCGTCATTTTCAGATTCTTCATCCTTATTAAAATCTTCAATTGTTCCGCCATGGCCAGCGTATGTTATAAAGACAAAATCGCCAGGAACAGCAACATTCGCAAGCCTATTCATTTTTTCAGAAAAAGCAGCTATTATTGCATCTTTATCATGCAACATATCTACTTCTTCAAATCCATCATTTCTCAGATTCTTATATTTTTCACTGTCACAGATGCATCCATTCAAGTCGGAATAAATACCATGATAAACAGATTCATTATAATCATCCAAATCAATATGTAGTGCATATTTTTTCATTTTCCTATTTTTTTCGTTCTTTTTTTAATTGGCTTGTAGTATTCCTCAGAAGTAATTCAGCATCGATTATTCCATATCCATAATTCTTATCTCTCACTTTAGTAATTTTACCATCGGGCATTCTACAAGACTTGGAGATGAGATCTTTGGCCTCCGCAAGAGAAAAATTGGGATTTATTGCTAGCATAAGAGCAGCGACACCCGCCATACCAGAAGCACATGCAGATGTACCTCCAAAAAATGAAAAATAATCAGAATCATCATAACCTAATGCTCCTATTCTATCGGCAGCTGTAAGCCCGTAGATAAGATTCAATTGTCCATCTTTCAATTCAAACTGGCTGCTTGGAAAACAACAAAATATTGGATATCCGCGATCGGAATAAATTGATAATTCTCTGCCCTTGCCTACCGCTCCAACCGCCATTACACCTTCGTAACTCCCATAGCCATCAAAACGTACTTCTTCCGCGCCATTACCCGCAGCAAAAAAGACTAAGCATCCTTTTCCACCTCTTCCGCTATTCATCGCATAATCAAGAGCTAATCTAGTATGATCTGGTAAAGGGTGAAAGATTTCATTATCTTTTGAATTCAGAATATCACCATCCTATGGCCCCCAGCTGCATGAGATTATATCTGCACCAGCATGAACTGCTTCGTAAATGGCCTCTACTTCTAACTCCGATCCCAAACCCTTTGTTCTGATTACGATTAACGAAGCTTCATAGGCTACACCCAATGAATTTTCATCTGAACTACATGCAATACTTGCGCATTCGGCCCCATGCATTTCCGAATCAAAAATATGCCTCCCATCACAATTTAACTCCAATAAATCAATTCCCTTATGTATTTTAGAACCAGAAAATGCCTGATGATTGACATCTATTCCATCATCAATAATACAGATCTTTATTCCTTTTTCCTTTGAATGATTCCACGCTTCATCCAGATTTATCATTTCGTTAGCCCAGATCGAATTTGCCTTTAGCTCACCTACACTTTGTAAAGATTTCTCTTTAGGATTATCATTTTTGAAAGTCTTTCTCATAACGACTACTTCCGGATCACAGTATTCTACCAAAGTATCTTTTGATAACTTAGCTGCAATTTCAAAAATTGACTTTCCACTATCAATAAATGATTGAACAAAATATCCATTTTAACAAAACCCTAGCTTTCTCTTTTTATACAAACTGTGCTGAGCCATAAAATCAATACAATTTTGTTTACTCACTTCATCATATAATTTTAAGAAAATATTTCCTGTATAAATTTGGTAGGATTTCGTTTCTATATTTTGAAGAACTTTTCCTATGTATTTAATATTCCTTTTTAGCAAATTTAGCTTGTGAATAATTTTTTATAATACGTTTTTTTTGAATTGATCTAAATGAAAAACAAAGACGGATGCTTCTGGAAATGTAATTGGACTTCCTATATACTTGATGTCTCCAAATTCGGCTAACCCCCTCGAAAGTATTAGTTCTGGATTAAAATTACCCTTGGTTCTTATAATTAACCTATTGGGGCTCTCTTCTAAAGAAATCTTCTCACCGTTGGACTTATAAAACATCTAATAACTAGTCTAGTTGTATACATGTGATTAAAAAAACAAAAATGTAACCCTATAATTTAAAAATATTTTCATCTAACATAATATCATTAGCTTTGAATGTACCTCGCAAAATAAAAAGAATTTAATTCAACTTTATCATATTAATATGCTGTATTAAAGTATCTCCCATTAGAGCAAATGAACATACAACCATAAAGAAGAAACAGCTTTTTAAGTACTAATTTTTTAATATTCCAAATTGCAAACATGCCAATCTACTTATCAAATGATATAGATAGATTATATCGAAAATATAATAATTCTTTTTATCTCAGAATATATTGATCAACTGAGCATACAGTTTGTCAAACATACCTTTGAGTCCGCAATCAATATTGAAATACTACTAAACTTGTCATATTATACCATTGAAACTAACCTAACACTGACTCTACATGGTTGATACTGTCGTAGCCTAGCCCCTAACTTTACTTGATCTTAATCAAGTAAAAAACATCAGCAAACCGTATTTATATTTCTACTTAATGTAAAATATCGATATAGTATTCCGAAAGTAAAAAAGATCCTAAATTTTGACTGCCCCACCGCAAGCGGATGGAGCATTCGCCAAAATTTTTCCACCCTAAAGGTCGGTATTCGGATCTTTTTTGTGATAAGGAATTTTTATGCAAAAACATCTTTTTATGACTCCGACGCAAGCATCGGAAAATTTAAGCATTAAAATTAACCACATTGATATATACCTATTTAAATTGTCTAGATAATTTAATAATCTTGAATGCAGGTAACTATTACCAAAATCAACAAAACACCAAGCAATGGTTACTTTATATAATTTTTTAGCTCAACAATATTAGCAGGCATATCTACCTCAGCTTTATTGAGTGCTTCCAAAATTTGTGCTTGTGCAAGCGACTTGATCTCCAACCCTGAATATCTCTTATCAAATGTATTTACCCAATAATGAACTTCAATATCCACAGTATTGGTATTCAAATTTTTCACGTGTGTTCTAGGTAATTTGTCCTCGTTTAGTACTCCTGGTATAGATTTAACAATATTCAACATAATTGAACGAACAGATTCTATATCCGCATAATAAGAAACACCAACGGTAAAATTACCTCTAAGGTAACCATCTATCGTATAATTATAAAGAGGTGTTTTGATAATTTGACCATTAGGTACATAAACATCTTTTCCATCTGAAGTTTTGAGGTGCGTTTCTCTAAGGCTCATTTCAACAATACTACCTTCTACCGATCCTGTCATCACATAATCACCAACTCTGAAAGGTCGATTGAATGCCATTATAACACCTGCAAGGAAATTCTCAGCTATATCTTTGAATGCAAATCCAATCACAACGGAAGTAAACGTGGCTGCACCTAGAATCCCAGAAGCAAGACCAGATTGACCGATGGAATATAAAAAGACGAATATGGCAATTATCATCAACCCAATATCCATCACACCATCAAGAAAGTTGATCAGTAGCTTATCTTCTGTTCTGCTATCCAAGAATTTAAGTAATCTTTTCTCAAATTTCTTTAAAACCTTATATACCAAATAAGAAAATAAACAACCTAGAAAAAACTTAGGTAAGAAAACAATGAAAACATCATAGTAACCTTCTAATTGGGCAATTAAGTCATTTAGTACTTTCATAAGTTCTTGATTAGTTGTAACAGTAACAGTTGTAAAGGTATTAATATGAAAGACATTCATTGATCTTAAATGCCATCCTATATCACTATCCTATCAATTCTTACATATATACTTCACTATTACTATGCACTACTTCCGCATTTCTATCAATGCTAAGGAGACTGCATGAGCTTCTCTGCATGTGATTAGGTGCTTATTTTATTGTAACACACGTATTGAGAGAAGACATCGCGATTGTCTATAATCGTAGAAAATATTATGGACACCTGGCTGTGCTTCAATAACTGAAATATGTGAAGCTAAAAAACTAGGTTACGAGATCGTAAAACTCTTCCTTGGAGGCATCTATGCTCCTAATCTCGTCGAAGCGATCAAGGTGCCTCAACCATGGACAAATGTCATGCCTACTGGGGAAATCTCCCCTACTCTCGAAAATATTAAGGTATGGTTCGATGCTGGTGTACATTGTGCAGGCATGGGATTAAAATTGATTATCAAGGACGCGGTCGCGAACAGTCACTATATTCAAATAGAGGAAGGAAGGATGCCGTTCGTCGATGGCAATTATTGCAGAGCCGCTAAATTAGAGCTCAATTATTCTACATCTTGTAAATATAACTTCTTAATCCTAACCATAGGCCCAGGACACATCTGCTTATGACAGTTCATACAATTGTCTACCATAAGGTTAAACGCTTTGGGCATATCAATTTCTTTATTCTTTAATCCATCTGCTGACTCTTTATAAACTGTAGCCATAGCTTGATATAGCTCACTTTTTACTTTTGATGGTTCTGTCGATACTGCCCAATGTATTTCATTGAAGTCTTTAATGTTTTTAGGAATTTCTCCTTTTTCAATATTTACTTTGAGACTATCATAGTATTCAAACATATCCCTCATAAGAAGTGTCAACTCACTGTTTTCTCTCATTGTAAATCTCGAAGCAGTTGGTTTAGTATCCTTACTTGAGCAATTAGATAGAATTAATACCAGGAAAATAAATATTGAAGTTGTAAAGTATACTTTCATAGTGGTGTAAGTTAAATTGTATTTCCGAATCTTGAAAATATATTTCATCCAATACCCAAAATGCCCGACACATTATAGCATGTCTGAAATATTGAGAGCTGGTCTATATTATGTCTAATCGATCTAATTGATCTAAGCGATCTAAGCGATATAATCAATTCACATCAAAAGTTAAAAATGCTGAAGTATTTATAAATGTCAGGCATGATATCTTGTATCTAGTATAAAACGAGTCTAAAGTCTCGTAAACAGAAAAAGCCCTTCAACAAATTAATGCTGAAGGGCTGTAAATATTCTCTAACCCGATTAAGAGCTATTTCTTATCTAACTACGATCACCTTCTTAGTCATCTGAAAGAATGATTTTTGTATTATCTTACAATAATCATTTTTCGAGTAGCCGTAAACTCACCACTATTGATTGTGTAGTATAATACTCCAGTAATTCCAAGAT
>JBLHWH010000161.1:0-14661 GCA_047628935.1 Halioglobus sp.
CAAAACCCTTTTCTTAATTTCGTCTAAATCTAATCTTTTATCATAGCTGCGCTTTGCAACGTGGTGAAACTTGACACCTTATGATATAGTTTTTCGGAATTCTTTTGAATATTTTCTAAAATTGATTCGACTTTCGTAAGCCAAGTTCCTAAAAGACATGTTTCATTTGGACTGCCAATTATCTGCTCCGTCAAAATCAGATGTAATGTGGCAAACTTATATTTACCATCGTCAGATATCCATCCTGGAACATATCTTATACCAAACTCTTTACTACTCCCTAAAATTATTTCATTTCCCATTGTAGTATTCTGAAGTTTCGTGGTTTTCATTCTTTATACAAGCTAACACTTACACTTACGCCCCTCCTGTCTCTTGGAAGAGATTCAGATTATCGCAAGATACATCCTCTTTTAGCTAGTGTCTTCGACATAAGATATAAAGTACTGAGCAATTATGATAAAATTTGAGTATCAGTAAATCTTGGTGTCTTATTATCATATTCGCTATACCTCCAAAAGGAAAGATATACACTTTAATTAGTGATTAGATACAGAAATGAGACCCATGGAATCCGCTAATTTCTTGGGGTTACCTATTAAACACTGTCTAAAAGAAAGTGGTTTGACACACACTTGGGGTTGCTAATCAAAATAAGTGAATTTCATATTAATAAAATATTATCTTGATTTCTCCAATATCATTACCTTGAACGATCTTTCAAACAATGATTGTCCAATACAGCAGTAATGAAAATTGATAAATTCACTTCTTTCAAAGTAAACATTTCAGGCATCTCTCTACCCGATAAGTTCACTTTCCCATTCTACTATGATCCTCATCCGCTAAGTTTATTGGCCGCAGAAGAATTACAGAAGCATATAGAATCTCAAACTGATTGGATACACGATTTTGGAGATCCAAAAGATAAGGACAGTTACCGTATTGGTAAGATGTTTGGCGTTTTGGTCGTTCAAGGGCTAGCTGGAGAGATAGGATATTTATCAGCCTTTTCTGGGAAACTTGCAGAATCTAATCATCATGCTCGATTTGTACCACCTGTTTTTGACATGTTACAGGATGGGAATTTCTTTCTCGAAGGAATGAAAGACCTTAATGTGATCCAAGCTGAAGTAAAAGCGCTAGAATCTGTTGATGGATATGAAGAGACAGTCGAAAAACGAAAGATAGAATACCAAGAAGGACAGACTAAAATCAAGACGCTCAAAGAACACATAAAAAAAGATAAAGCGGCTCGTAAAATACAAAGACAAGAGGCAAAAACCTCAATGAATCAGGAATCGTATGATGAGGTTATAGATCGACTTGCCTCAGAAAGTCAACAAAGCCGCATCCATCTCAAAAACACAGTAAAATTCTGGAACGAGAGAAATGAGCTCAATGATAAAAACCTATCGAAATATACAGATAAGATAAAAGAAGCAAAAGATAGAAGGGCTGCTCATTCCGCAAGCTTACAGCAGAAGTTATTTGACAATTACAAATTCCTCAATGCTGATTCTGAAATCAAGACACTGAATGATATTTTCTTTAAAACACCACCTACAGCCGGTGCCGGAGAATGTGCCGCACCAAAATTATTACAATATGCTTTTCTTCATAATTTAAAACCAGTTTGCATGGCTGAGTTTTGGTGGGGAAAATCTCCAAAGTCTTCGATAAGAAAACATGGTCAATTTTATCCAGCATGTAGAGGTAAGTGCGAGCCGATACTTGGTCATATGTTGAAAGGTCTGGATGTAGAAGATAATCCACTAATCGTTAATCTAGGGCTCAATAAAAAGATTGAAATTATTTACGAAGACGATTATATCTTAGCTATCAATAAACCTCCAGACTTACTTTCTGTGCCAGGTGTAGTCATCAAAGATTCTGTTTCTGACAGGATTGAGAAAATGTACAAAGATCAACCTGGACCATTTATCGTGCATAGGTTGGATATGTCTACTTCGGGAGTGATGATATTTTCTAAAACAAGAGCTGCGAATAGAGGACTCCAGAAGCAATTCATGGATAAAACTATAAAGAAACGATATGTAGCGCAACTCGAAGGATACCTAACTAAGGATTCAGGGACAATAGATCTACCCATGCGACTAGATCTTGATGATCGGCCAAAGCAAGTGGTAGATTATGATCAAGGAAAACCAGCGACTACACACTACGAAGTGATTGAGAAAAAGAACAATACAACAAAAGTATACTTCTACCCTATTACTGGTCGTACGCATCAGCTGCGGGTTCATGCTGCCCATCAAGATGGGCTAGATCACCCAATAGTAGGTGATGACTTGTATGGCGCAAAAGGTAAAAGATTACTTTTACATGCAGAGAGGATAGAGTTTTTGCATCCTATTAGTAGGGAGAGGATGGAATTTGTGGTAAAAGAGGAGTTTTAAACTAATAAGCCTCCGTATTTCCACTAAAAATGAAACCCAACTTTAATCTGACCTAGATTCACCAAAGTAAACCTATATTCTGAATCGCTATTTGTCGAATTAAAATTTTCTGTTTCTCTAAAAATACCGATAGAAGGTTCAGTTGAAATTGAGAAATGAGGCCCAATGTGATATAAAAAACCTAAAAATGGAATTAATCCTATGCTAGAAAAAGAAGTTGAGCTATCATTTATACTTTTTAGTGAATATTCCATATCAATACCACTATAAAATTTCCAATTTCCACTCTCCCTATATACATTATCGATACCGACTCGAACTGCGAAATGAGAAACTTCGTCATCCACAGTACTATATCCAAAACTAGTCGCCAACCTTAAAGTATGAGATGAATCTATCGCTGCTACTCTAAATGTAAGATCAAGCGTATTTTCTTTTTGATCAGTAAATATCTGTGAAAATTCGTTTGCATTAAGACTAAGCTGACTCTTTGTATAAGGTACTTGTCCAAAAATAAAAGAAGAGCTAAAAAAAATCATAAGTACTGGAAATAGTGATTTCGTTTTCATTGTAATTTGTTTTAATGATATTTGAATAATATGTGAAATTTTAATTATTGAACCTGACCTTAATGAGCTGTCATTATTTCACAGCTTTTCTTGTAAAGTAATTTAATCTAATAGATTTCAGTTTGGGTGTATTGGTTTAATTCAAAGTCTAAATATAGGAAATTTTCTACTTTATAATCTTATTAAATTCTTAAAGTTGCAGTTAAATTATACTATTTCTAGAGAGTAAAAATTAGACTATTGATTTATTATCTTCCACCATATAATAATCTTTACTAGTAATGTCCGATTAAATTTCCCGTAATGCTAATTTATGTTTTTCAATATTTAGCTTGAAATTTTAATTTCGGGTTTAATTTTTAAACTAAGTATTGTCCTGCCAGACGGGCTTACTTTTTTCCAGCTGAGGCATCTTTATTGAAAGTGCCCAATCGCAAATATGGCTATAATCTAGAAAAAAAAGTAACAAAAATTGTGACGTGTGTTTTCTGCGAAAGCCACCACTCACCTGAAATCTAAATACTTTTTTTGCTTCGTTCCTCACCAAAACCTCAGTTCCGTTAAACTTCATGCTTATTTTGCCTTCCAATATATCCAGCGCCAACCTGATTTTCTACAACTACATTAATTTTCTTTCACACAGATTCTTATCAACTGGCAAACATGAACATCGTTAAGGTAAAGTTCTAAATGAACATTACTTAGATGTTTACTGGAACCTCCGTGTCCCAGCTGGCAGTCTGCACGCCTCGTGATTTACACTCGGTTCATTCCTTATTATCTCTCCGAGATAATTTCCTGCGGAATCAGTCATTCTTACTGCTAAAGCTTTTAGATTCCATTTGAAAAACTCAGCTTCTGAGCTGAATAAAAAACTTCTAGTTTAGAACCTCTTTATTCTTCTTTTCTTTATAAAAGTCCTAAATACATAACTCTAATCAGATCTTTAAATTCTTTATCGGACACCATTAAATCTTTACCATCAAAACCCTATAATTGAAATATTGGTATTCGTCTAATTAATTGCTAATGCCTTTTTGGCGATTGCATAAATTGTAATCGCCAAAAAGCAAAAACTAATTGGTAAAACCAAATGATTATGGATAATCACCCCTCCACTTTATACCCCTTCTTCTTAGCCTGTTTTCTCACAGTCTTGATAATAGAATTGCCTAAATTATCTTTCTTCTCTCCTTTGATTTTGTCTTTTTTATAAACAACTCTCTTTTTATCAAGCTCATTGATTTTAAGTTTTACTTCTTCTCTTTTTTTAGCCATGCGTTCTATTTCGACTTCGAGTTCAGCTTTTGACAATTTGCTCAATCTCTCATTTTTAATAACTGCTTTATCCAATATTTTTTTATCTTTTTTATAATTCTCCACCAAATCCCAATCCGACGTTTTGTATTGTTTGCTTGCTTTGAATTTCGTTCTTTTGGCTGCATTTTCTTTACTATACGAGCTGGCATTGCTGTCTTGAAGGTGTAAATTTTGCACTTTACTCTCACCGTAATCATTGAATGAGTGATACGTTTTATTGAGCTCCCCATTCAATCGATTAATCTCATCATCGTATGGCGTTTCCACGAATGCTGTAGTCTCATTATGATTGATAGTAAAATATTCTCCTCCACCTGACATCGCTCCTAACTTCCAATCCTCTGCATCATATTTGGCACCATCACTACAGTAAATAGTGTTGACAATAATATCTTCTTTCTGTGCTGTTTCACATACTGCTCTGTAACCAATTGGCCCCTGAGTAAATGGTTCGTTTCCTGCAATGTAGATCATCTTAAGGCCTTCTTGATTAGTCCAATCCAATTGATCTAAAGAAGCTTTGATTACAGCACCACAATACTCTTCTCCCCCATTGGTGCGCAATGAAAAAAGTTTTTCAGAAATGAAATCCATATCAGTTGTAAATGGACTCAATTGATGAATCGCATATTTGTCATTTGATTTACTTGGGTTTCCATATTCATATAGTGCGATTTCTAATGTCGGAGTATCTTCTCCTTTAGTGGTCTTAGAAAGTTCGTTTAGGATGTTCCACAATTGAGATTTTGCTTGCTCTATCAAACCAGACATCGATCCACTCGTGTCTAATAATAATGCAATTTGCATAGCATTCTGTTTTCGCTCTTTTTCTGATAACACTATAGGAGTTGTAGTTTTAACTGGTACAGAAGTAACAAGTGATATGGGTTCAGGCACAACAGGTTTCTGTGTCTTTTTTGTAAATTGGATTGCTACATAACTAAATGATAGACATCCTGCGATAGTTATAAAGAATAAGAAAATGTTTCTGTAGATCATGGTTAATTTGATTTTATTATAAATTATAAATTGTCAATCGATGTAAGACAATGTAAATGATTGATTACCATTCCAAAATTGAGCTGAATAAATCAAAGAAAATAATGAGAATACGTGAGTAGATCGTTTCACTTGGTGAATATGGTCTTTCACTTTAGTAATTGGTATTTCTATAGCTTTCCACACAAAATCGCTAAAAAAAATTATCCTAACTTTATGATTAAATGAAGAAAATACAATACATTTTGGTAGTACTTGGAGTCTTGTTTTCTGCTTATATGCATGGTCAGGAAAAACGTAAAGAATATTCAGAAACAAAAAGGCAATCGCCCTATAAGATGCTTACAAAAGCACAACAACTAAAGGATAAATCTCCGACCCAATCTATAAAAATAATAGAGCAATTGGTGACGAACAAAAAGGATAAAGCAACATACTCATTATTGGATGAAGCTTATTTCTTACTTGGAGAAATTTATGAAAATATCGATCAGAATGAACTTGCAAAACAAAGATATGACGAAGCATTGTCTTATACATCTAAATCCGACGAAGACCAAAAAGCTATTATTCATTATAGGTTAGGCGTAATAGCCCTCAAAGAGAATCTCAGCAAAGTAGCAGATAATCATTTTAATGAATGCATAAGGTTTTCGTCAGATTCACAACAAATATATCGATGTGAAACAGGAAAAATAGATATTCTCATTCTAGACAATCAAAACAAAATTGCACTAAATGAATTAGATCGATTGCAAGTTTTGAAAGCAAATGATAGTTTGTCGTTAGTACAACTTGAAACTAGAAGAGCACAAGTCTACACTCAGATGGATGATTTCAAGAATGCGGCACTTTCTATACAGGAGATGTATAATACCATACCACAAGAAGCGGTACTTACTGTTTCTGATATGGAACAAGTCTCAAAAACACAGGACAAACTCTATGAAAATGTAAACTTGACCAACCGTAAAAAAATAGAAATCCAAAACAGTATAGAATATAAAGACAGAAACTTTAAGGGAAATATAGCTAAGGAAAACTTTCGATTATCAAAAGTATATGAAGAAGAGAATGATATTGAAGGTGTAATAAACGCATTGGGTGAATCTAAGAAGTACATAGACGAATTTGCTGAATCCAATCTTATAGCTGAAGTCTATAAAAAGTCCTATGAATATAATCTCAAGATAGGAAAAGCGGATGCTGCATTTGAAGATTTAGATAAGTATGTAAAAGCCAAGGAGAAATCCATTGCTGAAATTGAGAACAGCCTTAGAGAAGAAGTAGAAATTGTAAAAGGTCAAAAATCAATCGATCTATCCCAAAGCGATCTAAGGCTGCAAGAAAAGGAAAACGACTTGATGAAAAGTCAACTTACAACACAAAAGACTGTCATTGGTCTTTTGTCTATCCTTGTTTCTGCCTCGCTTGTTTTCTTTTATTTTTTAAATCAAAATATTAAAGCAAAGAAAAAAGCCAATCAACTTCTAGAATTAAAGTCTCTCAGAACACAGATGAATCCGCACTTCATATTCAATGCACTTAATTCCGTCAATAATTTCATCGCTAAGAATGATGAAAAATCTGCCAATAAATATCTATCAGAGTTTTCTCACTTGATGCGGATGGTACTCGATTATTCAAAGCAAGACTTCATTACGCTAAGGGAAGAAATAGAACTAAACGAACTCTACTTAAAACTAGAGCATTTCCGTTTCAGAGACAAATTCGATTATACTTTTGACACCCATATAGATGGCCAAGAATTAGATATAGAAATACCACCTATGCTTATCCAACCCTTCATAGAAAATGCTGTGTGGCATGGATTGAGATACAGAGAAGACAAAGGAATATTATCTGTAACGTTTACAAAAACGTCCAATAACATAATAGTAACCATTACTGATAATGGAATAGGAAGAGCAAAATCAAAAGCGCTCAAAACAGAGAATCAAAAGAATCATAAAAGCACTGGTCTGAATAATGTAACCAACAGGCTTGCCGTTCTCAACAGTACTTATGGTAAAAACTTTAGTGTTGAAATCACTGATAGAGACCTATCAGATGAAAATGTAGGAACCATAGCGAAGATCGTCTTACCCATCACAACTTCAAACCAATAATAATGAAGAAGCTCACCGCAATCATTGTCGATGATGAACAAGACAGCAGAGAAATATTAAGAAATTACATAAGTAAGTATTGTCCAAATGTTATGCTTTTATCTGAATGTGCCGACATTATTGAAGCTAGATCAGCAATATTAAGACATACACCGCAACTGGTATTCTTAGATATAGAAATGCCACGAGGTAATGCATTTGACTTACTGGAGCAATGGGGAGAGATCAACTTTGAGGTTATTTTCATAACAGCATATAGTCAGTACGCAGTAAAAGCATTTTCTCTGAGTGCTGCCCACTACTTACTTAAACCTATCAATATCGAAGAACTAGAAAAAGCGGTAGAAAACGTAATTGAGCTTTACACCAAAAAAGATAAAATCAATAGAGCCGAAATCCTGCTTGCCAATTTCACGAATAATAAATCTCAAGATCAAAAACTGGTTCTTCCACTCATGGAAGGCATGCAGATAATCAAGATGAGTACTATCCTATATTGTGAGGCAGCTGATAATTTCACAACTTTTCATTTGACTGATGGGCAGAAAATGATGATTTGCCGCAATCTCAAATTCTATGAGAATGCTATGTCGGAATATGGTTTTTTGAGGATTCATAGATCTACAGTTATTAACCTTGAGTACCTTCAGAAGTATATCAAAGGAAAAGGCGGTTCAGTAATTATGAAAAATGGAAAGGAGTTGACTGTATCGGCAGGTTGCAAGGCGGAATTGATGAATAAATTGAAAGGGTAATTTTCATATCTTATCCTTTCATTTCCTTATACCCTTTTTCAATTAAGAAGGATCATCCACTTTTCGTAATGCTACCATTTCTCTATATATTCTTGTAAAATAAAGAAATCACCCAAGTAAATGTATATTTAGACTATGAAATCCATTATTATGAAACAAGCAACAGTCCTTAATATTTATTCTTTTCATGCAATCTTTTTTCACAATACCTCGAAACACAAGCTGCAATAGATAACTTTTCGATCGATTATCCTGAGCAAACATAATTTGGGTTAATACACATAACTGGAATTGACATCACCAACTTAAATGGATTATCACAAATAGTAACAATTAACTCAGGATTGAATATAATAAATACTTCTGTTGAAGACCTACAAGGCTTAGATGGAATAATCGATTTTGATAAAGATGGGACGGAGTATGCGACTATTATTATTTATGGCAACGAACATTTAACAACAATAGAACATATTGATGGTATCCAAAAGACAAATAATAAAGGTCAACTGATAATTATTGATAATCCAGTCCTAAACGATTGTAATAGCGATCTCATTTGCAGGACATTGAGAAACCATCAACTCTTAATATTTCACAATAATGGAATTGGTTGTAGTCATTGGGATGAAATTACAGCGGCCTGCAATCTATATGAACAACCTCTATCTGATCAAATAATTCATGAAAATAGTTTTGAAGAATGGAATGATTCGCTACCAGAAGGATTTCAAGGATCCTATTGGGCTATTGGCGATTCTAGTAACGTAGAAAAAGTAGAAGCTTTGTCTGATGGCGACTATGCTCTCATGATAAAGAGCAATGCATATTACCTTGATACTTATATATCAAGCTATTTTCTCAAAACATTTGAACCTATTAAGAATAGTTTTGACCTTGAGATCGATTGCAAATGTGAACGTAAAGGAGAATGCAGACTTGTTTTGATTGAAAGCAGAGAAGGTGAATCAAATACATTTATCAGAGAAATCTGGAGTGTATTTAGTGACGATTCGACACTTTATAATTTAAAGTTTAAAGACATTATTAAAAGTAATGATCTTGATGAGATTAGAGGTTTAGGTTTCTTTTCTTATCCGAGCAGCGTATCAGGAGGTATCTTTTATGAGGATTACAGCAAATTCGCAGTTGACAATCTAAATATATACCAAGACAAAACAAACAACATTAAATATGAGGAGAAATCCACAATTGTATTTCCTAACCCAACAAATGGAGACCTATTTATATTATCAGATCTAGAAATTAAGGAAATATATCTTACCGACCAATACGGTAGGACAATCATTAAGTCCAATAATTTCGAATATAATAGATATCAATCATCTTCCATCAGGTAAATATATACTTAATATAAAAGGAGCGAACAATATAATTGTACAAGACATCATCAAAATTTGAGTATTGATCGGAATACATTAAAATATCTTGTATATGAGGCTATTCACAAAATCTTGCATGCTCCCAACATAAAAAAACAAAGAAAAAACAGTCATAATTAGTAGAACAAGAACACCTATGTAAAAATAAATGCGAAATTCACACTGTTTATCAATCAGTTACAAACACATGATTCAAAAATAACTCTCAAAAAGGTTGCACAATAATATTTAATAATCTACATTTGCACTCGCTTAGAGCGCTAAGCACAATTTTGAAGAAATTTATTAATAATTATAATACCTAATAAAGTGGATACACTAAGTTATAAAACGGTATCAGCCAACAAAGCTACTGCAGATCAGAAGTGGGTTGTGGTAGATGCTGAAGGACAGACAGTAGGTAGACTTGCGTCTAAAATCGCTACTGTACTAAGAGGTAAGCATAAGCCAAACTTTACACCACACTGTGATACAGGTGACCATGTAATCGTTTTGAATGCTACTAAGATAAGATTTACAGGTACTAAGCTTGAAAACAAGACATACCTAACTTATAGTGGTTACCCAGGTGGCCAAAAATCTGCAACGGCGGCAGAAATTATGGCTAAAAAGCCTCTAAGAATCATGGAAATGGCGATAAGAGGAATGCTTCCAAAAACAAAATTAGGAAGAGCTATGATCAAAAAACTATTCTTGTATGAAGGTGCTGAGCATCCTCACCAAGCTCAACAACCAACTGAACTAAAATTCTAAGCATATGGAAATGATAAATAGCGTAGGACGTAGGAAAGCATCTGTAGCAAGAGTCTATCTTACTAGTGGCTCAGGAAATATTACCATCAACGGTAAAGATCTTAAGGATTATTTTCCAATGCCAGATATTCAATTAAAAGTAACTGATCCATTAACAACTATCGAGGTAGCTGACATATACGATGTCAAAGTAAACGTCAAAGGTGGTGGTTTCAAAGGTCAAGCAGAAGCAATCAGACTAGGTATCTCAAGATCACTGGTAAAAATAAATGAAGATTTCAAATCTCCACTGAAAGCGAAGAAATTCCTTACAAGAGATGCGAGAGTCGTTGAACGTAAGAAATTCGGTAAGCCAAAGGCGAGAAAGAGTTTCCAATTCTCAAAACGTTAATCTTTATTTTTTCTGAAAGTCTCCTAACGTTCCATAGACAGAGATTAGAAGTTCATGGAAAATTATTGGCTTTCGTTGTTGGTGGGGTGAGCCCCATGAACATTTTTTACAAACTATCAATTTATATAAAAATGAGTACGTTACCTACATATAAAGAATTATTAGACGCAGGTGTACACTACGGACACATGAAGAGAAAGTGGAATCCAAAGATGCTTCCGAATATTTTCATGGAAAAGAAAGGGATTCACATCATCGATCTAAATAAGACAACTGAACGTCTAATAGAGACTGGTAAGGCTATGAAATCAATGGCTAAAGCTGGTAAAAAAATACTTTTTGTTGCTACTAAAAAGCAAGCAAAAGATATCGTAGCAACTGCTGCAGATTCAGTAAACATGCCTCACGTAACCGATAGATGGTTAGGAGGAATGATGACTAACTTCTCAACGATCAGAAAATCTGTAAAAAAGATGAACTCTATCGATAAGATGTTAGCTGATGAGAGCTTATCAAGTATCACTAAGAAAGAAAGACTTACTCTTACAAGAGAGAGAAATAAGTTAGAAAAAGTATTAGGTGGTATAGCTAATATCAACAGGTTGCCTCAAGCGGTATTTGTTGTAGATATCAGTCACGAGCATATCGCTATCAAAGAATCTAAGAAGTTAGGTCTTCAGACATTCGCAATGGTTGATACGAACTCTGACCCTAATCAAGTAGACTTCGCTATTCCTTCGAATGATGATGCTTCTAAATCGGTAAAAATAATTACTGACTATTTAGTATCTCAAATTAAAGAAGGATTAGACGAGAGAAAAAATGCTAAAGCAGAACCAGCACCTAAGAAAGCTGACGCTTAAGATTTTTCTCAATAATTATTTATAAAACTAAAATAGATCATCAATTATGAGTGATGTTAAAATTTCAGCTTCTGAAGTAAAGAAGCTTAGAGATATGACAGGAGCAGGTATGATGGATTGTAAGAAAGCTCTAAAGGAAACTGGTGGAGATTTCGACGGTGCTATCGAGTTCCTTAGAAAAAAGGGTCAAAAACTCTCTGCAAAGAGAGCAGACAGAGACGCTAAAGAAGGCTGTGTACTAGCTGTAGTATCTAATGATAATAGTAAAGGTGTAGTAGTAAGACTTAGTTGCGAAACTGATTTCGTATCTAAGAATGATGACTTCATTGCTATGACTCAAAAGATTGCTGACCTTGCATTGAGCAAATTCCCTGCAACTAAAGAAGAGTTACTTGCTGAAGATTTCGGTGGGTTACCTTTAGGAGAGAAAATCATAGAGCAGACTGGTGTAATCGGTGAGAAAGTAGAATTAGCCGACTACCAAAGACTAGAAGGTCCTATGGTTGTTCCTTATATCCATATGGGTAACAGAGCTGGTGTAATCGTATCCCTTAGCAAAGCTTCTGATAGTTTCGTTAATGCTGGTAAAGATGTAGCTATGCAAGTAGCCGCTATGAATCCAATCGCGCTTGATCAAAACGGTGTATCTCAAGAGAAAATCCAAAAAGAAATCGAAATCGGAATGGATATCGCTAGACAAGAGGGTAAGCCTGAGGCTATGCTTGAGAAAATCGCAACTGGTAAGCTAAACAAATTCTTCAAGGAGAATACATTAGTTAATCAGATGTTCGTAAAGAATAACAAGCAAACAATTGCTGCATTCTTACAATCAGTTGATAGTGATTTAGCTGTAACAGACTTCAAACATGTAAAATTAGGATAATCCTAGTTGATGTTATAATATAGAGAAAGCGACTTCATTGATTTGGAGTCGCTTTTTTTTTGAATCCACTTCAAGAGGTAACTTCCAAGAATCGAAAATATATTTCATCTAAACTACATCCTCAAACCAACATTAATTATCTTCGTTCAAATATTAAATAACACTACCCTATTATGAGTTATAAATACAAGAGAGTACTGCTGAAATTAAGTGGAGAATCACTTATGGGCGAACAACAATTCGGAATATCTCCTGAAATGTTAGTACACTATGCTAGTCAGATCAAAGGACTAGTTGATAAAGGTATAGAAGTAGCTATAGTTATTGGTGGAGGTAATATATTCAGAGGTCTAAATTCGGCGAATTCTGGAATAGCAAGAGTTCAAGGAGACTATATGGGTATGCTTGCAACTTGTATCAACGGTATGGCATTACAAAGTGCTCTTGAGAAAGCTGGAGTATACACAAGACTTATATCTGCCATTGAGATGAGACAAATAGCTGAACCATATATCAGAAGAAGAGCTATTAGACATTTAGAGAAAGGCAGAGTGGTCATCTTTTCGGCGGGTACCGGAAGTCCATACTTTACAACCGATTCAGCTGCAGCTCTTCGTGCTAACGAAATCAAAGCAGAAGTCATATTAAAAGGTACAAGAGTAGACGGTATCTATAGCAGTGATCCAGAAAAGGATTCTGACGCAACTAAGTTTGATACTATATCTTTTGAAAAAGTAATCGAACTCGGGTTAAACGTAATGGATATGACAGCATTCACAATGTGTCAAGAGAATAACTTACCTATTATAGTATTTAATATAAACGATCATAGAAACCTACAGAGAATAATCATGGGCGAGCAGGTCGGGACTATTGTGTCTTAATTTAATTATAACATTACATCAATTCTTCTTAGATATGGTGCAAGTCTATGCAGTTTGGACTAAAACTAGTTAAAGGGCTAGACTAAAAACTGTATTCTGTGCTACAGCTTCATGACCTCATAACAATTGCAATAGCCTAACGTATACCAACATGAGTTCCACTACGCGACTAAAGTCACGAATACATAGCGACTGTCCGAAAATAAAGCTTAAAAAAGCTTTATTTTGGAGTTAATAATAAATAAACTTATCCGGTAGGATCTAGATCTGACCTCCTCACTTTTCTCTTTTTTAGGAGAATTCCCTAAAAATCACTTTTCTAGCGTATAATTATTGATCACTAGACATAGCTATCCATCAATAGTTATGATTTCCCCAAAAAATATCTGCTAGGCGGCTTTGTAACTCATGCCACTTGCTCTTTTTTGATCTATTTGTTGGCCCAAGAGTAGTTTACCTGATTTTTTAGATTGTATGCCAGCACGCCGTACCCTAAATATCGTTTAAATCCTACCAATTCTTTGTCAGGAACTTTGTTCTCTGCGCCGTATTTTAGCTCATTGATATTTGACTCGATAGCACTGTGACTATTCATTAATTCTTGTATTCTTTTTCTTATTCCCTTTCGCTGGTAGATTCCGAGGGGCTCCCTTTACTTGGCATTACTACTTTATAGACTACCTTTTCTAAGCCTTCTTTTGACAGCTTCGAATAAAACCCTCTATCAAATGATATACTTCCCAATTGGTAACCTTCGATGTACCTCTGTTACAGTCTACCCAATAAGGCTAGGGGTTGTGAGTTATCTTTCTCATTCAACATTAGCTTGCAGTCCAGTATCAAATTATTGATCTGTTGTCACTAATACATTATGCCCCAACTCTACTTTGTTGTTTTGCTTACCTTTTGTTCCCACTCTACTTCTGGCTCGAAGATCGAAAACACTTTTTCAATGTGTGGGATCTTCTCCCCATGTAATATCCTCCTATCCAACTGATCCGTAAATTTCTTCAAATACTTATAATATCCTGACAGCTCAATTTCTAACAGGTAAACTTTTAGTGACTCAAATGCTTTACATTCGACTAAGCTTAACGCTACTTTTCTATCACCTGTCGATAGGTAGGTGTAAAGTTTCACCACGTTGTTAGTTAATTTTTCTTTCCCCAGCTCCCATTGTCCTAGGACAAAGGGAGCTGGGGAAAGAAAAAGCGACAAAAAGTAAAGCTGTTTTATTAATTTTGTTTCGTCAAAAAAATAAAAAGAATGCAACAACAATACCATTTGAACGC
>JBLHWH010000162.1:0-14404 GCA_047628935.1 Halioglobus sp.
ACTTTTGAGCGAATGTGTATATTTGTTACAGCGTTCAAATGGTATTGTTGTTGCATTCTTTTTATTTTTTTGACGAAACAAAATTAATAAAACAGCTTTACTTTTTGTCGCTTTTTCTTTCCCCAGCGCCCTTTGTCCTAGGACAAAGGGCGCTGGGGAAAGAAAAATTAACTAACAACGTGGTGAAACTTTACAAATACCAATTAAAATGAAGATCGAAATTTGAGAAATATCAAGCAGAACCAAGTTAACAAGTAGATTCATATTCAATGTTTTTCATATTGAATACATGTGAGAAACAACCTACTTGTTAAAGAAACAATATTTATACTAAATAGCTACTGAGGCTATCAATTGGCTCACATCTGGGTGATCTATTTCTTCTGCTCTCTCTTCTATTGTCACATTAAAACTTACCATCTGTATATCGTAAGTGATCAATTTATCTTGAACTGTTTTGTCAAGCTTAGTAATGAGAATCATTTCTCCATCCCTATCCCCCCATAGACAGAGTATTTTGTTTTCTGGCAATGACAATGGATTAAGTATTTCTAGCGCTATCTGCCCAGAATTCTTATTATGTCTTGCAAATAAATTAAAATTAGGTGCTTTTGCATTTCCCCTGAGCAGGGCCAACTCGGTTTTTTCATCTTGATAAAATGCAAATAACAAATTTGTCTTTTCACTTTGTCTCTTTGCTTTTTTACAATCCAACTCCAATAACGCAAATTTCATTTCCTGCTCATTTAGAGCTCTAGTTGTATCCCTAAGTTTCATAATTGCATATGAGGCAATCGCCGTCATAACCATAGCAAAAACAATAGCCATTGATATACCAGTAGTCATTTTGTTTGTAGATTTTTTTTTCTCCGTATTAATCTCATTCATCAATGAGGTTCTTACATTTGGCGAAGGGCTAATACTATTAGATTCTGCCATTTCCAAGATACCTTTTTGGTGTTCTTGATATAGCCTGTTAACCTCAGGGTGACTAGCTATATATTCCTCTACCTGAAGTGATTCCTTATCGGCCAATAATCCCATAACGTACTGCTCCAGCAACCCTGTTTCCAAAAATTCTTCTTCTGTCATTTTTAGCATAAGAAATCTATTAATAAAGTGATAAAAATAAAATGCCTTTATCATAGACATTCCTAAGTTCTCTCAAGCCAATCCCAAGTCTTGTTTCTATTGTACCCAATGGAATTCCAGACTTTTTGCTCCATTCTCTTTGGCTGTATCCTTAGAAGAATAGCATATAAAGAACAGAACTATATTTATCTGGTAAATTATTCATAAGTGGTTTTACATCTATGGATTCTATAATTGTCATACTAATAAATGATACGTCATTTTTGGCATTTTGGATTTCAGTAGAACTGTTTTCGTTATTATTTTTATTATCTAGAGCTGTATTCCTAGCAATTCTATACATCCACGTAAATAACTAAGCCTTGTTTTTATCATATTTATCGAAGTTCTTCCTGGCTTTTACAAATGTTTCTTGCAATGCATCACTCGCTAAATCCATGTCATCTTACATCTTACAAATCACACCATACAGGGGCCCTGAATACAAATTATACAAAGCTTTCATGCCTCATCGCTCCTTATTTTGGAGCAGTTGAATAATATTACTAACATTTTTATGCACTTTTTTTTAGTACTCGATATCCACTTTCAACTTTCTACAGTATCGCTAACACAATCGGATAATTTCATTCAATTAATTATTTAATCCAAAATACACTTTGTACTTCACAATCTTATAAATGTTATGAATATCAAATTGTTTTTAAGCCTTATCGTTTTTACTGTTTTAAGTACAAGTATTTTTGCTCAATGCAATAGCCATCACAAAGATATAAAGTCTGTTTACCATGAAAGAAATGACATCATTGACATTGCTTCGAGCGATGATCAATTCTCCACATTAACTACTTCGATCAAGATAGCGGGCTTAGTGAGCACATTACAAAGTGAAGTGAAGGACCATTTACTGTATTTGCACCTACTAATGCTGCCTTCGCAAAATTGAAAAGTAGTACAGTCGAATCATTACTGCAACCATCATCAAAAAATCAATTAACTAAAATCCTCACCTATCATATGGTAGGTGGAACCTTCCGTGCAAAAGATATAATCAATTCAATAAATGCTAGTGGGGAAAATTTACAATCGCAACTGTGAGCGGCGATGAAATTATAGCAACGATAAGTGGCCAAAACGTAACCCTAACCGATGAAAATGGTGGTGTAACAGCTGTGACGGCAACGGATATTACAGCGTCAAATGGTGTAATTGATAGTGTCGTACTGCCTAAGTAATGAATATAAAGTGTTTGACGCAAAATAAAATAGATGTAGCCTATCAGAATTGATATGCTATATCTTTTTTATTTTTTCATGCTTTCAAAAACAATTATTATGAATACTATGATCCTGAATTGAATAAAATAGATTCCGTTCGTTATGTTTTCACGCAGTAAATTTAGGACTAATGTATACTCTATAATTATTTTACTCACAATGAGATTCACTTCTGTTTTTTCAGTATCTCTATCGAATCCAAGAAATGAAAAATTATATCTAGTTAGATATAGAAGTAAGGAAGTAAATTTAAAACCATTTATTCTTGATATCGAAAACAAAACTCTTGAAGTACTTGCTAATCTAGCAAGAGGAAACGCTGCGAGTTCGCCACAGCATTTTACCGTAACTGATGATTACATATATTTTACATCAAAAATAGATGATCAGAGCAGGCAATGGTTTAGAGTAGAATCAGAATTGATCAATGGTGTTGAAACAACAACAACAACAACAACAACAACAACAACAACAACAACAATCAAATCACTCGAACCTCTAATAGTTTCTCCAAACCCAACGTCATATTTCATTTCACTATCTTGTAATTTTCAGACAATATCTATATTAGGATCAAATGAAGAATTAGCCAAGTCTATCAAAAATTACAATGCTAGTCAGATGATTGATGTATCTTAATATCACACCCGGACAATATTTCATAAAAGGACAATCTAGTAATAAGCTTGTATATGTTGGCAGCTTCGTAGTTGGAACAAAGTGAATCTTATGTACAACAATTAATTTCAACTAGAATATTCATCAAAATCCCCTATGCAATTTCACTCTTATTTGTATCCAATTGCTTATTCAATAACCAATATGGATCCGTCTTAAACTGCTCCCAATCAATTAAAATTCTAGCATTCAATGCTACCAAGTCATTTTGATATTCTACCGTGAGCGAATCCCATACTTTCTCTTTGTAGGTTCCAGTCATTATTCTTTCTAGATATCTTAAGAGATTTCGACACTGGGTAAATTGCCCACAAGCGATTAGATCATTCAATACTTTATCTTCATATTCTTTTTCAGTAAACCATAAAGTTGTAGGCATATTATTAGCTACTTCAGTTATTTTTTTCATGGTTTCAGTCAGATGCTCATCTTTCTTTTGAAGCGTGTATATATTGTTTGATTTGAATCTATAGTTCCAATCATTGCTTCCATATAATGCTTCAAGAGATAGCCTCCTAATTCTCCTTAAGAAGATATCCGATACCATTTTCAGAACAGAAGTTAGTCTAAATTTGATAAGGTAGATTAGAATATAAAGCGGTGTCTTTATCAGTATTCTAAAGTCTTTGAGATATTCTTGAAGTTGATCTGCACCGAAATTTTGTTTGATTGCATTTGATAATTGCGACTTGGCATAAAAGTAAACTAAAAACCAGATCATAATGAGGGGCAGAAAACTAGATAAAATAATGGTAACTAATCTAGACATAGGAGCAAACGCAAGCAATGAAATAGCCGCTACCATATAAATAGTAGCAAATATATTGATACCGTTAATTGTAATAAAATTTTTGATCCCACCATCTTTTAAAATAGGAACTTTGTATGGTGTCATCATATCACTTGACACATCTGATACGATATAAGTACCTATGAATGGTTGTTTATCTTTAGAATGTCTTTGCTCTGCCAGCCTTACGCCTTCGATACCTAGATTATCAATAATACCTCCATCCATAATGGCTGTTTCTTGATGGTCTTTTTGATTGGTCCAGGCCTTATCCAATTCACTATCAGGACCATTTCCAAAATCTACTGGCATTATCATGGGTTCGAATCCACCCGGAAAACAACTTGAAGCGGCTACCGCATCTGCAATCCGAATATTCCGAGATGCTTCCTGTGATATATTTAAATATCCATTCCCGAATTTTCCATTCCCTTTTTCCTCCTGAAATCGAAACTGAATTCCATATGTGAACTCTGAAGAGCCAAATACTACATCTGTTAAGTGAGAATTACTGCCATTATAGAGTGTATCAAAAGTAGCACCTTCAAAGAATACTTCATTGTATACTTCAGAAAAAGCATTAATCATATCCTTACTCTTATGAGGATTAGCCCAAGACCTAGGTTTACTTAATTTATGCAATGCTAACTCCACAAGTTCGTCATTCAACAACAACTCATATAGGTCCTGAAAACAATCATCGAAAGTCTTTCCTTGCGCAAGCCTTAATGCATACATAGCACCGGTAAAGGTACCTCCCGAAATAGTAGAAATAATCTTTACTTCCTCAAGTATTGATTTTTCCTTGAATGTTTGATGATTAAGATATGAAAGTGCTCCAAGATGAAAAGTAGTAGCTCTATATCCTCCACCTGATAAGGAAACGGCAATATTTTTAAATGGTAAAGGTATCATAAGGTTTAATTTTAAACCCAAATATAACTAAACCCCCGCTATTTTTTACACGTACAAATGCCTGTTTTTGTATCAAGTTTAGCTATAAACCATCCAAAACGTATTTGATCCAGTATGTTAGCTATAAGTGAAACGGTTCTTATACCATTTAATAATTCAAATGCGCACAACTCTCCATTTATGAACTTCTATCCATCTTTGAAAATACTCGTCATCGTTATGGCTCGTCGAATCGATCATCATCAGCAGATATACGTATTCATTTCTGGTTAAGGTGTCTCTGGTTTCAAAAATTGGCGTATAAAATTTACATTTATTAGCTTTTGATCAAGGCGAAAAACGCAAGGATGCCCATATCAGAAAAACGTGCCGTAAGTATGAGTATTAATGAAAAAGAGATCTGATCGCTTAATACGATGAGATCTCTTTTTTGAGTTGTTCCAATCTAACTAATAAATAGGCCGTTATTAAAATATGATTTAACCCTATTTAGCAATTTCATTCGATTCGTAATTTAGTGTAAATGATGATGAATTATACATCATTTATTATTTATTACGGAGTTGGTTGGAGATTCGCTACAGAGGTATGATATTATTTTAAAAATTAAGATATACAAATAATATCTATTCCAATTACTAATACTCTCCTTCGCGCGCATTTCAAAATGTAGCATATTGGAAATTGATATATTTAAATAAAAAATATGAATGGAGATATGATAAAGTCAACATCATAAAGCTGTTTCGCGATTTGACGATTCTGCAATTCTGCAAAAGAAAATAATTAAAATGCTTGAATATATTATTTGCAAAGCGTCATTTTGAAATGCGCCCTCTCCTTCTGGCATCTTAAAAATCAAATTACTCACATATCCTACAGCACTTATACCTGTATTATAAAAAGGTAGTTCTACTCTAGAGTTACTATAATCAAATCGGCTTCTTTGAAATTACAAATGACTATAATCTTCGCACTCACAAAGAAGCTGTTATAGTATAAACTTTATTAAAAGGTTGGAACAGAATAGGTATTGCTTGATTTAATATTTCAAATTTAGCTTACCTTTCTGTTTTTTGTTTTGATGTAGCGGTAACAATTCCTACCATACCACTCTGATAATTAAATGTGGTGGTCGTACATAATCATCTCCAGTTGTATTGATTTTGTAATTGTTCTATTATCCTTAGCATAATTTCTAAAGACATGATGACTATTTACGAATCATCAGATCACAAGATTTTCAAAATAAATAGTCATAGGCTCTATGATTTTCAAAAGAACTCACTTTGATCTGTTTATATTTGGGTAGTATTATCTACATGCAAAATGCGCTTTAATACATGAATCTATTCAATTTGGCAAATACCTATTCCTCTTTGGTTTTTTATCAACTCAGAAAACTTTGGTACTTTTATTACTTAAATTCAAGCTATAAAAATATTGATCCTGAGTTTAATGATTAAAATAATAAGTGCTATATTGGTTTTGGGTATAGTTTCCATATGCTCAACTAACCTTCTTATTTCACAAGACTCATGTGAATCAGTATTATTAAAAACAATACATAATGACTTTGAAGATAGATTCCATCGATTTGATATAGATAATGACTTTAGTGTTATCGATTCTGTATTTAGAAGTATTCCGAGAGGTTTGGATGAATGTGACATCTACTTCCGAATCAAGATTTTGTATGCCAACCTCATAGATTTAAGATACCGCACTGAAGACGCACTTTCTGTATTTACAGAATTACTAATAGATCCCAGATTTAAAAATAAGAAGGAACTTCAAACCGAATTATCTCTAAACATCTCTCCTATATATTCTAACTTGAATCGATTTGAGAAAGCTAATAAATATTTAGAATTAGCAGACTCTATGATTGCTAAAACAATCTTGAATACCTAAAAGCACATTATTTAGCAGAACTTGCCAAATTAAGGTGGGATTCCGGAGATAGATATAACGCTAAAACCAAAGCCTTACAATGCTTAGATATAGCTCGTAAATTAAATGATAAGGTCTCGGAAAGTAAATGTTCAGATATTCTCATTTTTGGAGAGCATGATCTTGAAAAAGCGATTAACTATGGCAGGATTGCACGAAACCTTTATCTCGACCGTGGCTATTACTACGGTGCGGCTAAAGCTACCTTCAATATTTCACATAGATTTGCCAATGCATCGATGTATGATAGTGTAAGAGTGCATATGGCCAGAGGTAGAGAATATTTAGAAAAGATGCCTACCAAGTATAAAGAATACTATGATGGACGAATGAGAGAGGACTGGCATCTTTCTATGGGATATGAATACGAAGGCCGATTTGATTCAGCTTTGACTTGGCATAAAGTATACTCTAAATACCTTGCAAAGTCCGTAATTGTAAAAAGCCAAGAAAAAATAGATCGGATTGATATAGAAAAGATCTTAAAATTAGTAAAAGTGCATTGTCAGACGTCTCAATAAAATATAGACAGAATCGGAGTATTACGTACATCATTCTTGCCTTCTTAGCATTTTCATTGATGCTGGGTTTCTATTGTTTCGCAATAGAACAAAATTGAATGCTGCCAACAGAAGGATGAAAGAGCAAAATGAAGAATTAAATCAACTTCTTCAAAAACATGCACTTCCGTTATCTGAAGTGCATCATCGAGTTAAAAATAACCTACAGAATATTATCAGTTTGATATTCTTTCAAAAAGAAAAACTCAAAGACAATGAAAGCAAAAAGTATCTAGAAAGTCTCAGCAACAAAATTCAAAGTATTGCACTCATACATGACCATTTATACAACAATGAGAATTTTGATAAAATTAACGTTCGTCAATACATAAGTACTTTATATGAATACTTTGACAACCTTGACTATATGGATGATCAAATGACCATGAAGCTAGATGTTGATATCGATAATCTAAATCTGGAAACAATGATTCCGTTAGGTTTGATCACTGCAGAATTAATTTCAAACTCTATGAAATGTGCAAGACTCCCTGATGGAAATTTGAAAATTTCACTATCAGTTTTGAAATCTGATAGTAAATCCTTGAACTACTCCTATAGCGATAATGACCCAGGGTACAATATAGATGACCCATTGCATGAAAAATCTGGCTTGGGAACATTAGTGATCACAAGCATGGTAAGACAATTAGATTCTTCCTTCGGTATTTCAAATAATGACAAATTCTTATTTGAAGTGCAGTTTAGCTCTAAAGTAGCTTCAACAATTTGATTATCGGCGTTTACTATTACATCATTGCTAGCGATATGATGCCAATTTTGATTTCCCTAACTTCGATATATTCAAAAAACCAATCACTGGCTCTAGACTTTCGATAGGACTCTCTTCCATTGGTGTATGACCTATATCATCCAATATGACTAATGTACCATTTGGTAAATGCTCATGAAATTTATAAGCATTCTCCAGCGGGATTAATAAATCTTGTGTTCCCCAAAGTATAAGCGTTGGCTGCTGGATATTTTTAATATTATGATAAGCACTTTTATCCGTTGACATTCTGAACCTATCTACGAAAGCTTGACGATTACCCTCTCTGCGTGTAAGATCAAAATATCTCTCAACTAATAAGTCAGTTACTTTTGACTTATCATAATATACATTTTCGACACTGGCTCTAACCAAAAAAAGTGGCGTCACATAGGTAAGTATCTTGCTCAGCACAGGGACCTTAGCCAACGTAAATGCGATCGGAACACTTTTAGATTCTTTGGGATATCCTGATGCGCCTATCAAAATCAGCTTGCTCACCATCTCTGGCTGCGCTAGGGCAAAGTTCCATGCGATCTCTCCACCCAAAGAATTACCAGCCAGCACACACTGTTTAATTCCTTTAGCTATCAAAAAGTCTCTCATAAAAGCTGTGTAATTTGTCATCGAATAATTGCGATCGGGAAATGGACCTGTCAAGCCGTATCCAGGAAGATCCATTCTGACCACTCGTCTCGAATTCTTCAAACTAGCAGCCCACACATCAAATGTATGCAGACTCGATCCTGTGCCATGGATGAGTACAATCGGAATAGAATCGGCTGGAGTTCCCTCCTCACGATAGTGCACATCCATTCCATTCACTAAAATAAACGAAGAAGCTGTGTTGGTGTATTTTGCTCTTAACTCGTCCATTGGAATATCACCATGCCCAAAGAAAAGAACAACACCAATAATGATCAGTAGAGTAACAGTTAAAATGATCTTTACCAGTTTCATTAAATATTTCATTGCTTATGACTTTTGCTACGCGTACGTTATTTAATCCGGTGCATTGCCATTTCACTGTTTCTTTAAGATGCCAAATAACTGGTTCCTATTCTCTCTAAAAACCAGATAACTTATCTTTTCTTAAATAATATGTCAACAACTAACCTTACACCCGAAACCTAGCACCATGAACCCTTTCACTGAACCTTCTTATCCGCTATTTGATCCATTGCTCTCTCTGCTATTGCTGTTATAGATAACGATGGATTCACTCCCGGATTAGCTGAGATCATAGAACCATCAATAATATAAAGATTCTCATAGCCAAAGACTTTATTGTCCTTATCTATTACCCCTTCGACAGGATTCGCACCCATTACAGCTCCACCCAGAATATGTGCAGTAGACGGGATACCTGCAATCGTTTCTAGTGCAAATGAGGTACTCACTCCATTTATTGCTTTGCTATATTCATTAACCAATTTACCAGATTCAGGAATAAATGGAGTTGGTTTCTTACCCGTACTTATAGTGGAACTCATTGTCCCAAACATATTTCTTTTGAATCTCAGTGTACTATCTAACGTTTGCATGAATAGTAGCACCACTGTTTTTTTTGCCCAGCTATTTACAAAATACGTTTTGAAATACTTAATAGGAGATTTGAGCAAAGACACGAATACCATGACTAATCGTGAGAACACATTATTGCCCGTAACATATGGGAAATGTACGAGCTTCCAAGCATTGGAGCCCTCGGAATATCTGCATATTTCTAGGTGACTATTCTCATCCGTATCAAGAATACTGCCGATTGCCACACCTTTAGAAAAGTTTTTGTCTTTCTCAAGGCTGGATACGCTTACCAGAGTTTCATTGTTGGTTCTTATATCTTGCCCCAGTCTGTCTGAGATGTTAGGCAATGAGTCAGTCTTCAACTTGAGAAGTAGACCAATAGTTCCTAATACCCCGCCAGAAAAAATGACACCTTTACTTTTTATTTTTTTCTTCTTGGCAATGAATTTCGTGCTGGTCTTTATTGATACTTCATAGCCCTTCGTACCATTTGCTGTGATTCTTGGGCGGACATCATACACTTCATTTTCGGCTAATATTTCCGCACCGTATTGTTGAGCCAGGTACAAGTAGTTTTTGTCCAACGTATTTTTAGAATTATTCCTACATCCTGTCATGCAGGCACCACAGTAATTACAGCCTGTCCTTTTCGGACCCATCCCATCAAAATAGGGATCATCTTGGGTCACATTTTCCTCTCCAAAAAATATGGCAACATTGGTGACATCAAATTTATCTTCCATACCCAGATTTTGAGCTACATTTTTTAGCGCAATATCTCCATCAAACATTTTAGGTGTTTTAGTCGCACCAAGCATTCTTAAGGCTTCTTGATAATAAGGCGCTAGCTCACTCTCCCAGTCATGAAGTTTGCTCCAGCTTCCAGTCTTAAAAAATGTAGACTTGGGAATGGGCAACGTATTCGCATATACCAAAGAACCTCCACCTACTCCGGTTCCAGATAGAACCGCTATATGTCTGAATACAGTTAGTTTCATGATACCAAAGAACCGAAGGCTTGGCAACCAAAGCCATTTCCTAAAACTCCAGTTTGTCTTTGGAAAATCTTTAGCCTCGAACCATTTTCCTTTCTCGACTACTAGTACTTTGTACCCTTTCTTAGATAACCTCAATGCACTGACCGAACCTCCAAAGCCACTTCCTATTATAACATAATCGTAATCCATTTTTTGAACCTTTATTATTTCGCTACTCCTCTGCCTTTTACTTGGCATAAAATTGTCTTTTACAATAATTGCACTCATAACTTTACTAGTGCCAGCCTACATGCATCTGGCAGTGCTAACCTTTAAATAAGCCAAGACACAAGTTGACACCAATAACCAAATTCACTTAGCTAAGGTATCGTGTGCATCTAGTTACCTTAATAAAATAATAAAGTAGTTCATTTTACCACCTACAAAATTGTAATGTCTCCAGTGATAGTTACTATTTCTTCAGTATACTTAGACTGATAAGTGATTCGATACACAGATACTCCTATCTCAACATCGGAAGACCCTTTGGTTCCATCCCAAACAAAGTCGCTATCCTGCGTTTCATACACAAGCCCTCCCCAACGATCCATAACATGCAAACTGAAAGTTTGCAAATCTGGACATTGATTCGACAAACTAAATACAGGGTTTTCACTTTGAGAAGACCTTGATATCACATTCGGTAAAATTAATTCGCATATGCATGATTTAAATGTAACGTTCACCTCTTCTGATTGATCTGTACTACAGTGATCTACTTCGTATCTATAAGCACCCTCTTTGGAGATTAATCTAACCTTATCCGTAGACCCATCTTCCCATATAATATCCCTATTAATAAACCCTAAGTCTATATAATATGGCTCTTCGATGCATGCTATCGTATCCTCTGGTAGTAGATCAAAATATAGTATTTCTTTTTCACAGAGTAGACGACTATTCAGCGAAATATCATTGGCTTCCCAAACATACGACCCTGTTTCAAAAAAATCAATAAGTGATTGTTCAAACGGCAAATCCTCTAAAGACAACGCTGGTATTTCTCGGAGCTCAAAGGTCGTATCTCTTAATACACAATCACTGTCATCAGACAAAGGCCACAAAAGGTGCTGTGACTGTTCTCCTCTTAAGACCAACAAATCATCCCCATTGATATCATTGGCAAGATCTAAAAACCGAAAATCAGAAATGGTATTGGCTTCCTTGGTCATCTGGGTTGATAGTATTGACCCTGTAGATCCATCTATTACATAATGATAAAGTGTATCACTATACTCATCCTCATACCTAAAAGTAACTGCAGAAAAATTACCGTCAGGACGTTGTATTAAATTTGCCCTTGAGAATCCTTCTTCCGAAGACAAAATATCATTACTCTCCCACATTACCTCTCCCTCAAAATTTATTTTCAGAACATTACGCTGTCTTGGCATTTGGAAAGGGATATGACTCCTTAGCATAACAATACCATCATCAACTACGATCTTCTTTTGCAGAAAATGCCTATTCTCAAATCGTTTGGTCCACATAGGATTGAGCTCAGAGTCAAAGTGAATGAGAGTAGATGCCGAATTAGCCATATAACCAGATGGCGTCTGCACCAAACTTCCAGTAATCGTACCTTCTTGAAAGTTGATATATTGATGCTCTATCTCAAAATTTTTACTAAGTATAAATGCTCCGTAGACAGACGGCTTATAAACATTTGAAAAAAAGACCCAAACAGCAAACTTATCATCTTTCGTGGGTACCATAGATAAAAAATAAACACCACCTCCATCTTCTCTAAGATATTTGTATGTGTTATCAAAGTTAAATGTATTGACTGAAAGAAGGCCCATCTCTCTTCGTCCATGCACCACCCTAGGATTCACAAACAGAGCTATGCGCAATGTATCATCATCAAGCCACGATGACTTAATATCTAAGATTCGCTCTACATACTCATGCATATAGCTATGTGTTGATAATAAACCACATTCATTATACAAAGAAATACTTAATTGTCCTGGTCCATTAGAACTACCGTCTACTGGAGTAGATGACTGAATCAAATAATAGCGATCATCATCAACCTGCACATATTTGCAGTCATCCAACTTATGATCACATATAATTTCCTGAATGGACTGAGCTGATACGCCAACATGAAAAACAAGAAGTATGAAAACGAAAACTTTGTTAGACATTCTAATTAATTTCTGATTTAGATAGCTCTGTAAAACAATCCTGCCAATGAAATGATTTAAAAACTCAGATTAAAATGATTTATAAGTCCTCGGTTTAACTCCCTACACCTATCGAGAAATACTGATCCATTGTATATCAATGATTTATTGATCAATTAACATTATGTTCTTAAATTTCATCACTAAATAAAGATAATTAAAATCTTCATTTATTCATCTAGAATATCCATTTATTCATTTTCATAAAAGTACGTACTTAGACAAATACATTTGATGAAATTCTAGATTAATAGCTAGAAAAACTCATTAAAAAACTAATTAAAATTCAAAATGGTAAAATTTCTATATGCAATACTTATTACATGCATTATCTGTTCTTGCACAAAAGAAGACCTTACACCTGGGGGCGGTGATGGTGGCGAGATAGATGAAGCTATTTTACTTGATTGTACTCACACCGCTGACATAACCCTAACAGATCATAACTCCGATGGAATTGACTATATCGTAGAGTATGATATGGTCATTAGGGATGGAGTATTCTCAATAGATCCTGGAACGACTATTCAGTTTAGCGAAGGCGCTAGCATAACTGCACAGACTAATGGTATTCTTCGAACATTAGGCACTAGTGGATCACCTATTCTGATGACTGGAGTCGATCAAGGACGAGCATCATGGAGAGGTGTCTATATTTATTCTGACAAGGGTTCTAATCAATTCGAACATGTAATAATAGAAGATGCAGGAGACGGAGAAGAATTTGGAATATCTAATAATAATCACGGTGCAATTACATTGCACGGCAGATTATCAATGAAAAATTGTACGATTAAGAATAGTGGCTCTAATGGGATCATATCTTTGGAGAATGTTCTTATTGGTAAAATCGATGCATTTGAGAATAATACAATCACAGGCTGTGAACAATATCCATTATTGATTAAGCAAGATCATGTCGCCAATATGGATCTCAAATCTTGCACATTGACTGAAAATGGAATCAATATGGTAGGATTGCATCAAGACAATAGTGATAGACTGAATCAAAAAGCTACTTTCGAAGCATTGGATATTCCTTACTTTATAGAGGATGGATTCGAGCTATATGCTCCACTTACGATAGAAGCAGGAGCTGAAGTCGTTATGGGGAATGGATCATTTCTTAATTCAACTAGGGACAATAATCAATACCCGCTGATTCAAGGAACCCAATCAAATCATGTGACAATTCGAGGCAATGAGGCGCTCAGCGGATACTGGGAAGGAATCTATCTCACTGAAGCCAATGTACAGAAGATATGGGAATACCTTGATCTATCAGATGGTGGATCTGTCGTACAAGGTAAAGGAAGTTTAGCAGGAAATGTTACTGTAGCGAGGGAAGCCAATTTAACCATCAATAACTGCACAAGCTCTAGAAGTGGAGTTGGTTGTGACATTGTATTGCATGACTTTATCGAAACACCGACTTTAGTGAACAATAGTCCTCATGTCTCTTATATGGCTAAGTCCTATTATGATGCGCTAGAATTGATGTTATTGAGCCTAAAATAGAAATAATCCAAATCACGGATGCCGTAAGAAACACCTATTAATCTCTTAAGATTTCGGTTGACGGTCTCAGCTGGGGCATTGGTGAAGCCCTCAATA
>JBLHWH010000163.1:0-14163 GCA_047628935.1 Halioglobus sp.
ACTCCTTGATCCTCATCCAAGTCTTTTACATCAAAGTGTAATAGTATTTCTTCTGAAATAAATAATCTCGCAAAGCTATCCAATAATTCTTCCATATCCTTTTTATCCTAAAGTTATAACTTTTTAACCCAGCACATCAATTTGAGAATTAGCCCTTTAATAGGGTGACAAGGCATAATTGTAAAAACATACGTAAACATTTTCTACTCCTTTTCATTTTATGTTGAGATACAGAATTACTTAGATACTAATTCATGATTTCTTACATTTACACATTAATAGTATACAGCACAATCTGAATGACAACACGAACAACGGCAGAAAAAAAAGCACGAAAGAAGGAAATAGATGAACTGAGAAAGTACATTCATATAAAAGGTGCTAATTCAAATAATCTCAAGAATATAGAACTTAAGATTCCAAAAAATGAACTGGTTGTTGTTACTGGGCTTTCAGGCTCAGGTAAGTCATCTTTAATAATGGATACCCTTTATGCTGAAGGACAAAGGCGGTATGTAGAATCTCTCTCTTCTTATGCTCGGCAGTTTCTCAGCAGGATGAAAAAACCAGAGGTTGAGTATATAAAAGGGATCTGCCCCGCTATTGCAATAGAGCAAAAAGTATCATCCAGCAATGCAAGATCTACTGTAGGTTCATTAACAGAGATATATGATTATCTACGGTTATTGTATGCCAGAATTGGAAAGACATATTCTCCTATATCTGGGGAGTTAGTCAAGAAACATGAGGTTTCTGATGTTACAGATTTTATATTCAAACATAGAAAAGGAACAAAGATAGTTCTGAGCATTCCGCTCCAAAAGAAATATGAAAGAACGCTTGAGCAAGATTTATCACTTCTTATTCAAAAAGGTTTTACAAGAATAAAAGTAGAAGGCGCTCTTGAATACATAGAAGAATTTCTGGAGTCCAATAATAAAGACCTTTCTAAGCAAACGTTGGACGTTATAGATCAGTACAGAATATTGATAGATAGGTTTGTGGTTAATGATGAAGAGGAGAATAGAAAAAGAATATCTGATTCAGTATTAACGGCATTCCAAGATAGTGAAGGAGAATGCGAAGTAGAGATATTAGGTGGAGAAACTGAAATGTTCAACAACCGGTTTGAGATAGATGGCATGTTGTTTTTGGAACCTACACATCAGCTATTTAATTATAATAATCCGTATGGTGCATGTCCTAAATGTGAGGGATATGGGAGAGTCCTTGGCATAGACCCTGATAAAGTGATACCTGATGATAATAAATCTGTTTATGACGGTGCTATTGCGCCATGGAGAGGAGAGAAAAGTAGCTTATGGAAGGATAGATTAGTAAATGCAGCTCACAATTTTGATTTTCCAGTTCATAGACCTATCAAAGACTTGACTAAAGTGGAAAAAAAAATACTTTGGAAGGGAAATAAGTGGTTTGATGGAATCAATAGTTTTTTCGAAGATTTACAAGAAAAGACCTATAAAATTCAAAATAGGATCATACTTGCTAGATTCAGAGGTAAAACGGATTGTCCTGAATGTGAAGGAGGAAGATTGAGGAAAGAGGCTACATATGTAAAAATTGATGGAAAGGATGTAACGGAGCTGATAGATCTTCCTTTAGATCAATTGAGGTCATTTTTTGATACTGTTAATCTTTCAGATCACGATCAACAAATTGCAGATAGAATACTTCTCGAAGTTATTAATAGACTCCAAGTCATGAATGATGTGGGATTATCATATCTATCTCTTGACAGACAGGCGTCTACCTTGAGTGGTGGAGAAACTCAAAGAATAAATCTAACTCGGACGCTAGGAAGTAATCTCACAAACTCACTCTATATACTCGATGAACCAAGTGTAGGCTTGCACCCAAAAGACACCGAAAAACTTGTCGAAGTACTACAGAAACTGAAAGCTCTTGGTAACACCGTTGTTGTTGTAGAGCATGAAGAGGAGGTAATCAAAAATGCTGACTCTATAGTGGATATAGGACCGAAGGCAGGTATATATGGTGGTGAATTGATCTATTCCGGTAGCTATAAAAATTTTATAACCGGAAAAGTGGATAGCCTTACAGCAGACTATCTCACCGGTAAAAAAGAAATAGAAGTACCAAAACAAAGAAGAAAAGGAGTCAATAAAATAATAATCGAAGGTGCGGGGATGCATAATCTGAAAGATATAGATGTGACTTTTCCTTTGAATACTTTTACGGTGGTAAGCGGAGTGTCTGGTTCTGGTAAGACCACATTGATCAAGAGTATCCTCTATCCTGCATTGAAAAAACATCTTGGTGATCCAATTCCGCTTTCACCGGGGAAGCATAAAAAATTTACTGGTGATTTATCAGCTTATACCCAAGTAGAACTTGTAAGTCAGAATCCACTTGGTAAGAGTAGTAGATCTAATCCTGTGACGTATGTAAAAGCATATGATAGTATTCGTAAGCTGTACTCTAACCAACAATTGTCAAAAATAAAAGGATTTCAACCCAAGCACTTTTCATTTAATGTAGAAGGAGGTAGATGTGAGACATGCAAAGGCGAAGGAGAGATAACTGTAGAGATGCAATTTCTTTCTGATGTTAGACTTACTTGTGATGAATGCAATGGCAAGAAATTCAAAGATGATGTACTAGATGTAAGGTATAAAGGAAAGAATATCTACGAAATCCTAGAATTAAGCATAGATGAGGCTATGGAATTCTTCGATGATAAAAGTGACATCATAACTAGAATTAGACCGCTCTATGATGTAGGGTTAGGGTATGTGAAGTTAGGTCAGCCAAGTAGTACTTTATCAGGGGGAGAAGCGCAAAGAGTAAAATTAGCTTCGTTTTTAGGAAGGGAGAATAGCAGAGAGAAAATATTCTTCATATTTGATGAACCGACAACAGGACTTCACTTTCATGATATACTCAAGCTTATGGATGCTTTGAATGCACTCGTGGAAAGAGGGCATACCGTACTTGTGGTGGAACACAACGTTGATGTAATAAAATGTGCGGACTGGCTTATTGATCTTGGTCCTACGGGAGGGACTATGGGTGGTAACCTCCTTTATCAAGGCGTTCCTGAAGGGATAGTTAAAGTAAAAGAATCATTTACTGGGCAGTTCTTGAAAGGCAAATTGTAAGGTTTTGTTGGTGAGGAGTGATCACATCGTTTAGAGCGATTAGATGACTTTCGGTTAGGAATATCTAGAGATATTTAGATATTCGCTAAGTATCTGAAGGCCATTTTTTTAAGCATTAGTACTACTGGTAAATTATATCGTTTTAGTATCTTTTCACGTAAAAACGGTGTAATGATTTTCAAACAAGTGTTGTCGCTCATTTTTTTCATTGATAAAAAACTACGCACGTTTGCTATGCAACGAGTGTTTGTTTCACAAGCCATCTTTCATTCCACTCTTGACTCAAACACTTTTGCCTTTTTAAGGCTATCTTAAACTCCATTTGCCTAAACCAATTAAGGTCAATTGCAAAATAAAAAGCAGGAAATTATTTCTATCTTACTTCTGAATAGCCCCATCTAAAAAGTCTAACATCGAACAGTCGAACGTCGAAAAGTCGAAAAGTCGAAAAGTCGAAAAGTCGAAAAGTCGAAAAGTCGAAAAGTCGAACAGTCGAAAAGTCGAACAGTCGAACAGTCGAACAGTCGAACAGTCGAACAGTCGAAAAGTCGAAAAGTCGAACAGTCGAAAAGTCGAACAGTCGAACAGTCGAACAGTCGAACAGTCGAACAGTCGAACAGTCGAAAAATCGAAAAATCGAAAAGTCGAAAAGTCGAAAAGTCGAAAAGTCGAAAAGTCGAATGTTGAAAAGTCGACTGTCTAAACATCGAATAGTCTAGCTTAATTCACAATCATTATCTTAGTTACAAAGCTATCGGGAGTATCAAATGATGCTGTACCTGTACTGAATACAAAGTATACACCTGATGTAGCTTTCCTGCCAGTATAATCTTTTCCATCCCAGATCGCTTGTCCTCCAAGAGCTGTAGTCTCGAAGACGAGCTTTCCATTAAGATCTGTAATTTTTATATTGGCATCTCTTGCAAGTCCTTTTATGGCAATAGGTCCGGTGTATTCTGGTCTTACTGGGTTTGGATATGCGTACACTTGGAGCGCGTGGATTTTAGTCGATCCCAAAGTTTCAGTGCGGTAACTTTGCATTCCTTTATTGGTAGATATGTACATGATTCCTGTATCATCATCGTACTCAAATGCATTGATGATATTATCAAACAGTGGGGAATTATCTTCATTAAACTGCATTTCCAAAGTCTCTCCATCAGGTGACTGGACGAATATTCCATTTCTAGAACCGAACCACTTTCTATTTCCTCCGTCAAATGCTATCGCTCTTATATCTTCTGTTTCTAATAAGAAAGCTGCGATACTATCTTGTAAAACCTTACGTCTACTACCTAGATTTTCTCCCTCGAATAATGCAGGAGTACTATCAAAAATTACTGGGCCCTCATTGGTGCCTACCCATACTTCTCCGTCAAGATCTACAGCTACAGTGTTCACTGTGCCAGTTTGTAGTTCACTATTTGAAGTGTTGATAAATATAGATTGATCATCATTAGGATCGGCTAGTGTTCCATTGCTATTGTGTACTACGATTCCACCTCCAGAACTGATTAAGACAGACCATGTATATCCATTCTGATCTACTACTACTTTAGCTAATTGATTGTCTCCTGCTGGATTGAATGCATGAAAATCACCCTCTGGTGTGTACGCAATCAATGGTGTAACCGCACCAAAATTATTGATCCATAATACTTCATTATTGTCAAATGCTAGTCCCGAGATTCTTTCTCTATTTGGGTCACCGACTGTACCACTTATTGGGCTATTGTTTTCCTTGTATACTTTTGCTATTTCTGTATTTGGGTCAAATTCCAATAGACCTTCATAATATGAGGCTACATAAATCCGGTCATCACTAGGATGAGGCTCTATCTGAAAATTATTGATAAATTCTATCGTATCAGTGGCAGGAATTGCTTCTTTTCTGTATGTAGTCCAAGTTCCATTACTAAGGATATAAAATCCATCTCGATTCGCTAGCGGAGTATAGTTATCTTGTACACCACCAGAAGCAGCATAGAGGATACCATCTTCTACTGCTATATCAGTTACATCTGCTTGGGCAGGACTGTTGGTTCTTGTGAACATACATGGGCTTGAATCATTTTCTGCCCACCTTATGTTTGTGAATTCGTCTGCATACCAAATTCTACCTTGTTCATCTTCTATGGCATATCGAATAATATTTGCGCAGCTGTTGTTGTGTACTTTTTGACCATTATTTTCATCAATGAATATAGCTCTAGCTACTATTCCAGTCTGGACCCCTACTATCAATCTTGATTGGCCTAGAGATAGAAATTTTATATCATGATTTTCATACCCAATCAAAGGCAAGTCAGTAAATTGACCATTGTCTCCTTCAAAATATAAGTCATTTTCAATATTGGCGTAAAGCCGATTATTAAACACTTCTACGTGATCACAAGAGTAAACTATGGGGAGTCCTACTTGGTTGTCAAGTAAAGTCCAACTAGAAAAGTCAGCGATGTTGTTATTAGCTACTATATCAACTGAGTATATACCATCACTTGTGGCAGCATATAAGGTATTACCATTTGATGTGATATCATTGATTGCTATATTTGTGAAGACAGTAGTAGTAAATTCTAATTTTTCTAGATTCAATTCAATGACACCAAATGCAGTTGCGAAGAACACTTGGTTTTCATTTTGGATATGGATATCATTGATTGATCTATCACCTGTCAGAATTTGATTATTTTTTACATCAGCAATATTTATGACTTCATTATTTCTAATAATATCAATATTACTATTGTCATAGACGACTATTAACTGTTCGGTTAGTTCGTCGTATTTGATTCGTCTTATTCCTACATCAGTAAGTCCATCAATTTTGGAAAAAAACATATAATCATTTACATCCTCTTTATTGATGCTAAATAGTGATAATTCCGTAGCATAATAGATTTTATCTTTGCTCTGAGTTACCCATCTTCCATCATTATAAGGTAGAAAAGATTTCCACGCTCCTATTTTTTGATCCAACTGACTGTTAGATAAATTGATAAAAGATAAGAACGAGATAAGAATGAATATAAAACGCATATGATTTTGTCGATTTGAAAAGTAAAACGCTTTTGAAAGACTAAAAGTATGATGGTATATTAAAATATCACATTATGAATCAACAAAAGATACAAGAACATAGATATTGAAGACAAATTAAGGTGATACAGGCAGTTTAGTTTACCACATCGAATGCTATTTTTACTTGATTACCATCTTCATCCACAATTGTTACTGTGTGATTTCCAGTAATAGCCTTAATTTCCATATTATGAAATTCTTGAGTATATCCTAAGTATAAATCATCTAAATGCCAGTAGAGGATGCCATTAGGATCTTGGTGAGCAGCCTTGAAAATTGCTTTCTCTTGGGCTCCATCAATATCTATGGGAAGGTATATTTTTGATTTTTCAGTAGGATAGAGAAATGACATAACATCTGAGGTTACATTTTGAACACAATCTTTTCTAAAAGGGGGTGTCGTTTTGTATTCAGGATGGTTTTTTCTATAATAATAGGCCATAGATGGTGGTAATTCAAACCAACTTTTATGCTGCATTTCAGAAGGAGCTGTGCAAATGCTGGTTACCTGTTTGCCTGATTGATCAATGTGTATAAGTCTGTGATATGGACAAGTTTTAGATTTTTGACTCTGTGTAACACTGAATATGGTATCTACTGATTCACAATAAGATGAAATTAAATATCCACTCTTGCGACAAGTCAGGATTGGTACTAGATCATCCAAAGGTTCCTTAAAAGAGCCACCGGAATCTAATCTATTAAATATATCGAAAAGAATGGGCCCAGCTTTACTTACCCCAACTAAACTACTTTTTCCTTCTCCATCTGCGTTTCCTACCCATACTCCTACAGTATAATTTGGAGATATACCAATGGCCCAGGCATCTCTATGGCCATAGCTAGTACCCGTCTTCCATGCTATCGATTTAGATGAATTGAATTGTTCCCATGCTCCATCAGCCCCTGGGCGTGACACCTTGAGCATAGCTTCGAACGTTTTGTAGATTGATCCTGCAGATAGGGTGATTGGTTCTCGACTAGTTTTTTTTATGCTTGATTCGACGGGTAAAAATGTTGGAGTATTATCTTTTGATATTCTATATTTTCCTTCAGTTTTATGGAATTCATTCAGTATTCGACCCATGGAAGCATAAGCGCCGCATAGATCCCAAAGTGTAACTTCTCCTCCGCCTAGAATTAGGGATAAACCATAATGATATGCAGTTTTATTAATTGTAGAAAATCCATGATCTTGTAATCTATTAATGAATGGTTGAACACCATACTCTTGAAGGCTGTAAACTGCAGGAATATTTAGTGACATAGCTAATGCTTTGTCAGCTGGAGTTGCACCAGTATATTTTCTATTGTAGTTTTTTGGATTAAATCCTCTTATTTGAGTTGGGATATCTTTGACTAAAGCTTGAGGCATCATTTTACCTTCATCAATCATATGAGCATAGAGAATTGGTTTTAGAACCGAGCCAGAGCTTCTCCTTGCTTGGATCATATCTACTGCTGATTCTTGTTCTGTATTTGGAGCATTGCCAAGATATGCTTTTACTTCTCCCGTCTTTGTATCAAGAACAAGTATGCTCAAATTGTGAATATCAGATTGTGCATTTATTTGATTGTGGTAACGTCCTATTTGATAGGTAATTTGCTGAATATCAGTATTAATGGAACTATTGATTATTTTCTCGGGATTGATTTTATGCACATATTCTAATAAATGTCTAGCTTCTGAAGGCAAAGGATATGGTTTTGTTGGTATTTTTTCGAGTACGTGTAGGTCCAAATTTTCTTTAGAAACTAGACCGTGATCTTTCATTGTATTGAGTAATCTATTTCTTTTTGAAAGAAGTCGATTTCTATTTTTTGAAATATGAATTAAGGATGGGGCATTAGGTAGAACGGCTAACATAGCAGCTTCAGCGACGGAGAGTTTTGAAGAATGCTTTTTGTAATATCTCCAACTGGCAGCTTCTATGCCTACTACATTGCCGCCAAAAGGGGCGTGGCTCGAGTAGAATTGTAATATTTCATCTTTAGAGTACCGCATTTCCAGCCTGAGTGCTAAGATAATCTCGATCATCTTTTGATAGATAGTCCTTGGTTTCCCTTTTCTTGACATGCGTATCACCTGCATCGATAGAGTAGAGGCTCCACTTTCTACTTTCCCAGCTTTGATATTTTGGATGACTGATCTTCCCAACGATAGAAAATCTACTCCAATATGACTTCTGAACCTCTTGTCTTCGAATGTGATAATGGCGTCTTCAAAATTTCGGGGTACAGAATCAATTAGAGGAAACCGCCACTGTCCATCAGCTGATATTTTAGCTCCAATCAATTGTCCTTTGTTATCATTTAAGACAGTACTATATGGATCAGAAAACAAGGGGTCGGGTAAACAGAAATAAAACCACACCAGCAAAATTGTCAGAGCTAGTAAACTGAATTTCTTGTATTTTTTTAATCTTCTAATAATAGTGGTCTTTGATATTATTGACCAAATTAGATGAAAATATAGAGTACGATAAGTTCAACTACTAGGTGTGAAGGATTAGTTAGTATTCGTAAATTAAAGTTAGCCTGATTTGGGTTTTGGAAACACATCAAAAAGATTAATCTTCATTTCAGGAAATATAGTGGGGGAAGCAATATCTTCTTGATTGAATATAGGTTTTCTAGAATATTTTCCATCTTCTAGAACAAATACATTTACCACGTAGTCAAGTGGGTAAACAACCCAATACTCTCTTACTCCTGCCTCTTCGTAGAGGTTGTATTTGTCTGTCATGTCTTTTTTAGCAGTGCGCTTTGATATTACTTCAATAACCCAATCTGGAGCCCCAACGCAACCGACCTCTTCTATCTTATCAAGATCACATATTACGGTAAGGTCTGGTTGAACTACTGAAGTAGCTTTGTTCTTATCTTTTTGGTTGAAAGGTAATATTACATCGAAGGGTGCGGGATAAGCTTTGCAAGGCTTACTGACCAAAAAATTTCCTATATGTCTTCCTAGATTAAAACATATTTCTTGATGATAAGATTTTGGTGCAGCACTCATCTTGTAGATCTTACCTTTAATGAGTTCCACCATGTAATCAAAATCAAACTTGACATAGTCTGCGTAAGAATATTGACGCGAGTATTCTGCGGTTGGTTCGTTTGCTACGTTAGGTGATTGTAGTTTTTTAGTATCTTGCATAAAACAAATATAAGGGTTTTGTACAAAGCATGCTGCTTAAGATCCAAACGGAATGGTGCTGAATGTATATCTATTACTAGTGCTAAATTTACCGTAGTTCTCGGCTTTATGACCCTGTTTTATATTTAAAATACTAGTTCAAAATATCAATTTACATTTTTACGAACAACTGTTCGCTTTTTCCGTTATATTTGTAATATAAAACCTAATCGTCATGACAGAAATACAATCATTAGAGAAGCGATTTCAAGATAGAATCAATGCTGAAGAGCGTATTGAGCCTAGAGACTGGATGCCTGAAAAATATCGGAAGACGTTGATCAGACAGATATCTCAACACGCTCATTCGGAGGTTGTAGGAATGTTGCCAGAAGGGAATTGGATTACTCGGGCACCGAATCTTAGAAGAAAACTTGGACTAATAGCTAAAGTGCAAGATGAAGCGGGGCATGGATTATATCTATATTCTGCATGTGAGACATTAGGCATATCGAGAGATGAAGTACTAGATCAACTCCATACGGGGAAGGCGAAGTATTCCAGTATATTTAATTACCCAACCCTAACTTGGGCCGACATAGGAGCTATCGGCTGGCTTGTAGATGGCGCAGCTATCTTGAATCAAGTACCGCTATGCCGATGCTCGTATGGGCCTTACGCTAGGGCCATGGTTAGAGTTTGTAAGGAGGAGTCATTTCACCAGAGACAAGGATATGAAATGATGCTTGCTCTTTCTAATGGTACTCCAGAGCAAAAAGATATGGCCCAAGACGCGCTTAATAGATGGTGGTGGCCTTCTCTTATGATGTTTGGTCCTAATGATTCTGAATCTCCCCATTCAGCTCAATCAATGGCTTGGAAAATAAAGAGATTCTCAAATGATGAACTTCGTCAGAGAATGGTAGATATGACCAAGCCGCAGGCAGATATCTTAGGATTGACGATACCTGATCCAGATTTAATATGGAACGAAGAACGTGGAGCTCATGATTTTGGCGAGATCGATTGGGAAGAGTTTTGGTCAGTTGTAAAAGGTGATGGACCTTGTAATAAGGAACGATTAGCTGCGAGAGTGAAAGCACATGAAGAAGGGCAATGGGTGCGTGATGCTGCGGTGGCGTATGCAGAAAAGCGAGATGCTAGAAAAGCGGCTGTTGTTAAAACACAAGTAGCATAAATTTGAAGAATATAAGATATAGAAATTTCTAGATATCGATATAGAACTCCGATTTATTTCAAGAGATAAGACCTAAAGTTCTTGGAATATCGAATTCTCAGTATCTCGAATTCTTAAAAAATATAAATTTTTAACTATGCAAAATTGGCCTCTATTCGAAGTCTTTTTAAGATCTAAAAATGGTCTTTCTCATAAACATGTAGGTAGCTTGCATGCTGCTGATCCAGATATGGCAATTACCAATGCACGTGATGTATACACTAGGAGAAAAGAAGGTGTATCTATCTGGGTAGTGGAATCAAAACATATCATAGCATCTAATCCTGAAGAATCAGAGGCGATGTTTGACCCTGCAGAGGATAAGGTGTACCGGCATCCGACATTCTACATTCTTCCTGACGAATTAGAACATATGTAATCATGGCAGAAGTAATCAGTTTGAAAAAAGAAAGTATACTAAAATACGTACTGCAGTTAGCGGATAATGCTTTGATTCTTGGGCAGAGATTGGCTGAGATATGTGGTCACGGTCCGATCTTGGAGCAGGATATTGCTATCACTAATATATCGCTTGATTTAATTGGAGAAGCTAGAGTGCTGTATCAATATGCTGCGGAGATTGAAGGAAATGGAAAAACGGAAGACGATTATCCTTATAAAAGAGATATACGTAGCTGGCAAAATATTCTTTTAGTCGAACAACCAAACGGGCATTTTGGGCATACTATAATGAGACAATTTATGTTTGATTGTTATCATTATTATCATCTTAAAGCGATGATTAATTCTAATGATGAGCGTTTGGCACAAATCGCAGCAAAGACCATCAAAGAAGCTACATATCATCTGAAGTATTCATCGGAATGGGTGATAAGACTGGGTGATGGAACAGAAGAAAGTAACAGTAAAATGCAAGATGCATTGAATGATAGAATCAGATTTTTTGGAGAAGCATTTATACCTTCTAAAATAGAAAATGATAAATCACTTATTGGAATTGCTGTGGATTGTACTGAAATCAAGGATTTAGCTTGGGCGAAGTTTAGTGAAGTATGTCAGACCGCAAATCTAGATATTCCGGAAGTGAAGTTCCCTCAAAAAGGAGGAAAAGACGGATTACATTCTGAGTATTTCGGATTTATACTTTCGGAGCTTCAGTTTCTTCAAAAATCATATCCCGATAGCAATTGGTAGTAGATAAAGCTCATATAGAAGACGTTCTCAAAAATGTAACGGATCCTGAGATTCCTGTTCTCACGATTCAGGACTTGGGTATCTATCAAGGTTTTGAGAGGGAAGGAAAGAAAATTACGGTGTTGATTACACCAACTTATACGGGGTGTCCAGCAATGGATATGATATCTGTAAATGTAAAATCTGCTATGGAAGAAGCGGGTTACAAAGATGTAGTTGTAAAATTGATTTTGTCTCCAGTATGGACTACAGATATGATTTCAGAAGACGGTCATAGAAAACTCAAAGAGTACGGAATAGCGCCACCTGTAGAAAAGACCTCAGATAAATCACACCATTCAGGAGAAGAAAAAGTAGTGCCTTGCCCTCAATGCGAATCCAAAAACACTCAGGTCATAAGCCAATTTGGTAGCACTGCATGCAAGGCATTATATAAATGCAACGACTGCCTAGAGCCGTTTGATTATTTTAAGTGTTATTGAGGTATTATTTTGTGGGTGCAAAATTTAATACTTAAATTCTCCGATGCTTGCGTCGGAGTCATAAAAAGATGTTTTTGCATAAAAAACGCCTTATCACAAAAAAGATCCGAATACCGACCTTTAGGTTGGGAAAAATTTGGCGAATGCTCCATCCGCTTGCGGTGGGGTAGTCAAAATTTAGGATCTTTTTTACTACAAAGTTCATTATTACTTCTTCACATTCGAATGCTCTTATGCCATAATCTAAGCTTGTAGCACCAGATATTTCGAATTTCCACCTGGCTAGACATATACATCGTAGTCTCATCATACAAGAAGTCTCTAACGGTATCAAATGGGTACTTAGGGCTAGACATATACATCGTAGTCTCATCATAGCTCCAAGTGAAGTCATTTGATGGTATATCATTGAATCAGCTGAGAAAAGAGAGTTTTCCGTTGAAGATCTTGTGCCATTAGCATTAAAAATTACTTTCTCAGATGCGACATAGCCTAGGGCAGTGGTATTCTAATTACCTATGATAACTTCTGAGAATACATTATCAAGTTGCTTGCCGCATGGTTGAGACCATAATACTGATAAATAACAATCTTGTTGACGTATTACAAGATAGATGTAGCCCTAAATATACTGGGTATTTGCTGACCTTCAATTTCTATCACTTTATCGTAAAAGTCACAAATTTGTGCACTAGCCAACATAGGAGAAAATGAACGAAATGTAAACTAAAAGTAGAATATGTTTCCTGTAAAGATTAATCCCATTCTCATTATAATTTTCTAGATTAAGAAAGGAGACTTTGGTTCAAGAATTAGCATATTCTTACTTTTCTAAGGTTCTCATTGCATTAATGATTTGACTTTCTTTAAAGTCTAGCATGCATTTAAAATGACCTTTAGGGCATACCTCTTTTCCAATTTTGGAACATGGGCTACAATTAATTTCCTCATTTATCATATGAACTTGAGGAATTTCGTAATTGCTTCCATAATAAGGATACATCCCTAATTCGTAGGCAGTACTTCCCCAGAAAACCATAGTGGGTGTTTTAAAAGCAGCTGCCATATGCATAAGCCCTGTATCTCCAGTTACTGTGTATTTACTGCTCAATACAAGAGCAGCACTTTCGTTTAGACTAACTTGTCCGCATAAGTTTGATACTTTCGGGTATTTTGTCTTTAATCCTTCTGATAGTTCTTTGACATCATTTCCTCCAAGTAGAACACATTTCAATGTTGAATTCTGGATGATTATTTCTAATTTTTCTTTTGGAATTCTCTTAGTGTGATATGTTGCACCTAGTACAATAGCTACATATCTATCCGAAGGCATCAAATGTGCTATATCATATTCCGTAAGTCCATGGTGATATGATAGACCTTCTCCATCATTGGATACTCCTATCGATTCTAAACTTTCGAAATATCTATCTACAAGGTGCTTTTTTGGTAAAAAATTCAATCTAGTATGTACTCTGAGCCACTTTTCAATATTGATCTTATCAAAAGATATGGACTTAACTCCTAGACCCATTATTAATCTTTTTGATCTTAAATTTTTATGTAAATCTATAATGAGATCATATTTTTCATCTTTGAGTTGATGGAGTATTTCAGTGATCTCTTTATCAATTGTATAGATCTTATCAATATGCGGATTATGTTCTAAAGTTGATCTGAATTTTGATTTTGTAATAAAGTGGACTTTATTTCCTAATTGCTTTTTGACACAACGGACCACTGGACTGGTCAGCACGATATCTCCTATCGAACTAAATCTTACTATTAGTACTTTTTTGTATAGAGTATCCATTTATTATTATAAAAAATGCCTGACTACAAATTGCAATCAGGCATAAATTTAATACTTAAATTCTCCGATGCTTGCGTCGGAGTCATAAAAAGATGTTTTTGCATAAAAACGCCTTA
>JBLHWH010000164.1:0-14146 GCA_047628935.1 Halioglobus sp.
AACTCTTTGAAAATGACAAATTGATAAGCACAGAAAAATTAATTAAATTATAAGTGTTTTAAAGCTGGGAAGCGGTTTGGCTTCTCGGCTTTATTTATTCTCCTAAATGAAAAATGAATATGAGATATTTGTACATTATTATCATCATTTTGTCGAATTTGAATTCGAACATTGGTCAAGGTGATTTTTTAAAAAGCATAAAGTTTGACATGGAGTACAATAGTGCGGATGAGGTGTTTTATACGAACGATCGTATTTTTGCACTAATTGGTCACTTTTGTGGATCTTTAGAATGTTGCTCTTTAGTGGAACTAAGTGAACAAGGAGATACTTTGTTTAGAACTGTTATTCCTGATGTTGATGCAGGGTTCAAAGCTATGATCGTATCAAATGATACAATAATAGTGATTGGTAATAATGATGAATTTAATACGCATGCTCGCACGGCACATTTTGATTTTGAAGGAAATAAATTAGGTGAAACTTTAGAGGTTTTCATCCTGCCCAGAATTACACAAATGCTTTTCAATTAACTGTGCAAAAAATAAATGGAAAGTTTCATATTTTAGGTACAGCAAAAGCGGATGATTTATCTCATGCATTAATGTATGTTGCATATCCTGACGGAAGTCTGGATACACTAGTTACTATATCATCGAATACCAAAGCAACTTCATTCGATAATGATATAGGTAGTAATGATAATATTGTGTCCTTTAATAGAGTAGGGGCTGCTGGAGGATTTAACAATTTCATGAAAGTTGTCAAGTTTGATGAAGAATATAATATTATATGGGCACATGAAACGGAAACAGCTAGTTTCCATTTGAGTGGTATAAGAGGTGTCGTCTCTGAGGATAATGTTATTTTTTCGACTTATACACCTCCCGCCTCGACACATAGGCATACGCTACGTTCTGTAGATATGGCAAAAAATGAAATTATTATTTGTCAACCAGAGCAAGTCGTATCAAATGTAAGAGGATTTAGTCGTCTCAAAACTTTGAACAATGGTGGGTCTAGGAGGATTTCAAGACTTATCATTATCTCTGCCTGTAAATCAAGCATCCTGGATGATAAGGATGAGCCCCTATGGAGATATTATATGGCAACGTGTGTTCTATGAGTTAGATCCGTTAGATAATGAGGCTAGATTTGGAACATTACGGGATGTTGTAGAGTTACTAAACGGGGACTTGTATGGTGTAGGGGGTATGACCTTTGATTTTATAACACATTCAATAATATTCAAAGTAGATGGAAATGGGTGTCTCACACGTGATGATTGTGGTATAGTGCAGTTTCTGACAGATACAGAGGATGTTGATATTTCTGACGATATAGCTGTATATCCTAATCCTGTGAGTGATAGATTTTGGGTTAGCATTTCTGCTGACTTACACGATTGTAGATTTATGGTACTAGATGAGATGGCGGCCTGTTCGCAAGATGCAACCTTTGGATTCAAATGTTAAGGTTTCTGTTTCTGATTTTACTTCTGGGTTGCATTATTTGGTAGTAGTGAGGAGCGGCTAGGATTATTGGTAATCGAAAGATTATCATCAATGACTAATGCTGAAAGCAACATTCATAGCTTTAAGTAAAAAAGGCTTAGAGCGCGAGTAAATATATGCCTGTAGTCAACAAAAAAGCAAACAACAAAAAAAGCCCCAAGAAAAAAAATCCTTGAGGCTTCATTTATATCCTAAAAAGTATCCTATCCGTTTACTTCTTTTTCTTCAATTTAGGAGAGATCATTACGATCATTCTTCTACCTTCCATTTTCGGGAGTGCTTCTGCTGCGCCATGCTCTTCTAGTTCCTTTAAGAATTTCAGCAGTAAGAGCTCACCTCTGTCTTTAAATACGATCGTACGACCTCTGAAGTGTACATAAGACTTTACTTTAGCACCTTCATCTAAGAATTTCTTTGCGTGTCTTAGTTTGAAGTCAAAATCGTGATCATCCGTATTCGGACCGAAACGTATTTCTTTGATGACAGTTTTGGCTGTTTTGGCTTTTAGTTCTTTCTCCTTTTTCTTTCTATCGTAGATGAATTTTTTTACATCTATGATTCTACAAACGGGAGGATCAGCTTTTGGACTTATTTCAACCAGGTCAAGTTCTACCTCTTGAGCCCATTTCAATACTTTACTGGTTTGGTAGATGTCAGGAGCTATTGTTTCTCCTACTATTTCACCTATAGATTCTAGATTATCTCCTACTAATCTGATTCTTGGAACTCTAATGTCTCTGTTGATTTTAAAAGAGAATTTCTCTTCTTTTTTAACAAATTTCTTTCTCTGTCTAGCCAAATGCTTTTATGTTTTGTTTTTAATATTGTTATTTAAAGTACTATTTCTAGACTTTAAGTATGTTTTATTTGTCGAATGTACAAAAAAGTATACTTGCTACTACAACAAATGTACTTTTTTGATGTGAAGTTCAATCTATTATTTATTAATAATGCTGTTTTGAGATCATTCTCTATCTATTTAACTAAAATAGTATGAAATAATATCAATTCATTTATGATTATTCTTCAGTGGTTTCCTCTTCTTTGCTAACCGGATTCTCTGCGGATATGCTCAGACCATCTTTTTTCTCAGTCATCTCAGCGATGAGTTTCGTTCCATCTTTTGGATTATTGTTGAGGATGTATTCTGCAAGCGGGTCTTCAATGTATTTCTGTATTGCTCTATGAAGTGGCCTAGCTCCGAATTGTGGATCAAATCCTTTCTCCGCTACAAATTTCTTAGCCTCATCATTGAGCTCTAAAGAAAAATCTAACTCCTTGATTCTCGCATACAATTGTGTCAATGATATATCTATGATCTTGGAGATATCCTCTTGGTCAAGACTATTGAATATGATCACATCATCTATCCTGTTCAAAAATTCTGGAGAGAAAGTTTTCTTCAACGCTCCTTGGATTACAGCTTTACTATTTTCTTCGGAAGATTCTTGTCTACTTTGTGTAGCGAATCCTACTCCTTGTCCAAAATCTTTCAATTGACGTACACCAATATTTGATGTCATAATGATCAATGTGTTTTTGAAATCGATCTTACGACCAAGTCCATCCGTCAATTGTCCATCATCTAATACTTGAAGGAGAATATTATACACATCTGGGTGTGCTTTCTCGATCTCATCCAATAAGATGACACTATAAGGCTTCCGTCTTACTTTTTCAGTCAACTGACCACCTTCTTCATATCCCACATATCCTGGAGGCGCTCCTATCAGTCTACTGATAGAGAATTTCTCCATGTATTCACTCATATCGATTCTGATTAGAGAATCTTCTGAGTCGAACATATACCTCGCCAAAGCTTTCGCTAATTCTGTTTTACCCACACCTGTAGGTCCTAAGAAGATAAACGATCCGATTGGCTTGCTAGGGTCTTTAAGGCCTACTCTATTTCTCTGTATAGCCTTACTCACCTTAACAATAGCTTTTTCCTGCCCGATCACCATTTTTTCAAGATCTTGAGCCATGTTGACTAGCTTATTGCTTTCACTTTCCGCTACTCTATTTACGGGTATGCCAGTCATCATAGATACGACTTCAGCTATTTCTACTTCGCCTACAGGATATCTCTTAGCTTTGCTTTCTTCCTCCCATTCTTCTTTAGCTTGATCAAGTCTTCTGAGTAGTTTTGACTCATTGTCTCTTAGGTCAGCTGCCTCTTCGTATTGCTGGTTTTTTACAGCATTATTTTTGTCCTCTTTTACTTTTTCGAGCTCGACTTCAAGTTCTTCTATGTTCTTAGGGACATGTATATTTTTGAGGTGAGTTCTAGCACCTACTTCATCCAATACGTCGATCGCCTTATCTGGCAAAAATCGATCAGAGATATATCTGTCACTCATTTTTACACAAGCTTCGATCGCATCATCAGAATAGGTTACGTGATGGAAGTCTTCGTATTTATTCTTGATATTATGCAAGATGTGTATAGCTTCTTCAGGTGAAGGCGGCTCTATGAGTACTTTTTGGAATCTTCTGTCCAATGCACCATCTTTTTCTATATGTTGGCGATATTCATCCAGTGTTGATGCTCCGATACATTGCAATTCTCCTCTGGCTAGTGCTGGCTTGAAGATGTTCGATGCATCAAGTGAACCTGTTGCTCCTCCTGCACCTACGATCGTATGAATCTCGTCGATAAAGAGTATGACATCACTAGCTTTTTCAAGCTCATTCATGATGGCCTTCATTCTCTCTTCGAACTGACCTCTATATTTTGTTCCGGCGACCAATGCGGCAAGATCTAGCATTACGATTCGTTTGCCGAATAGTGTTCTAGATACCTTTTTCTGATTGATTCTTAGTGCAAGACCTTCTACAATTGCAGTTTTACCAACACCGGGTTCTCCAATAAGAATTGGATTGTTTTTCTTTCTTCTTGAGAGGATTTGTGAAACTCTTTCAATCTCTTTCTCTCTACCGATAATAGGATCTAACTTTCCTTCTTCGGCCAATCTACTTACATCTCTACCAAAATTATCTAAAACAGGAGTTCTAGACTTATTTTGACCTTTTCTACTACCTTGAGCACCATATTCACCGCCCATTGGTCCACCTTGATCTTGATCAGAACTGTCCATAGGCAGTTCCTCTTCAGATGACCCACCAGAATAGAAATCGCCAAATCCTTGATCCATTTCTTGCTTTACGTACTCTAATTCAGTTTTATAAGCTTCATAGTCTATATCAAAACTATTCATCACATTTGATGCTAGATTTTCCTTGTGTTTAAGAATAGAAAGCATCAGATGTTCTGGTTTGATTTCTTCGTTCTTGTAGACTTTAGCTTCTAAAAATGTTACTTTTAGTACTTTTTCAGCTTGCTTATTAAGAGGTATATTTCCTACGTTGTAAGAAGTCTCATCAGTTTTCTTTTGAGTAGCTGATTCTTCCACTTTAAATCGTAATTCCTCCATATCCATGTCCAATGACTCCAATACCTTGATCGCCAATGAATCCTTGTCTTGTATCATTCCCAACAGAAGGTGCTCCGTGCCAATATAATCATGGTTAAGCCTGATCGCTTCTTCCCTCGAAAGTTGGATGATCTTCTTTACTTTGGGTGAAAATTTTCTATTCATCTATCTGGATTATGTATTAATCAGTTATAAATATAATGATAATCTGTCAATTATATTCCGACTTGCGAGCCGTAATTCTATTTCTGTCTATTTTTGACTTAATTTTTCAAGTGTCTGTCGCATTTAACAGATCAGAAAGTCATTTCAACACTTCATACAAATATACCATCAATATAGTGCCAATTGTTGTTTTCTGCTGATTTGGCAGTGTAGTATTTAAATAAACGTCTTAATGTCACAACTTATTGATACCTACATGACAGTCTTTATCTATTATTTGTTTTAGGATTAACGAAAAATTAATTATAATAATCTAGATTGAATTTCATTGTGGAATAGGAGTTTAAGAGATTGAAGTGCTGTTTTTCTTAGTTTCTATACTGATAGAATTATACTATTTGCATACTTATCGTGAAAAATGATAAATTTGCACTCGCTACAGAGCAATTAATTGATTAAAGATATAGTTAAATACAAGTTGAAAAAAATCCGATATGAAGTTTAGTTTAGATAAAAAAGAGAGTTATTCAGTATTCAGTTTAGAAGAAGAGAACCTGAATAGCATCCTTGCGCCGAATCTGAAATCAGAATTTGTATTTCTTCGTAATGAAGGAGTGAGGAATTTGATCTTTGATTTGAGTGGAGTGAAATATGTTGACTCTTCAGGATTGAGTGCTATACTAACTGCCAATAGATTATGGAAAGGGTACGGGACATTTATCCTTACAGGAGCTAAGCACGCACCTGTACAGAAGTTAATCGAGATTTCAAGATTAGAATCTATACTATCTATTATACCTACAATACAAGAGTCTATCGACTACGCAATGATGAGCGAGCTTGAAAGACAAATAGGAGAAGAAGAGGAATAATTCTTAATGTCCAAGAAATTTGAAGTTACCATATTAGGAGTGAATTCTGCTTTCCCAGTACATGGGAGGCATCCGTCATGCCAAGTTGTCAATTATGATGAAAGATTGTATATGATAGATTGTGGTGAGGCAGCTCAAATACAGGTTGCCAAATTCAAAATCAAGCGAAACAAACTAGACCATATTTTTATTAGTCATCTGCATGGGGATCATTGTTATGGTTTGCCAGGGTTGTTGACTAGCTTTGCCTTGGGAGGAAGAAAGGAATCTCTACATCTTCATGGTCCTATAGGCATCAAGAAATTTATAGATGTTATCATCGAAGTTTCAGGCGTTTATTTGCCCTTTAATCTGGTAATCAAGGAGTACGATACTGAAGCGCTCAATGAGATCGCTGTTACTCCAAACGTAAAAGTATCTACTTTCCCAATGAAACATAGAATGCCCACTATGGGGTTCAGGTTCTCAGAAGTAATCACAGAATGGAATATTAATCCTGCTAAGATCAAAGAATATAACTTATCTATAGATGAAATAAAGGCTGTAAAAAATGGTTGTAATGTATTTAGAGAGGGAGCTAGTGTTTCTCACGATGAACTTACTTTTTCGATGCAAAAACCACGATCTTATAGTTATTGCAGCGATACGGTCTATGATCCAGAACTAATCCCATATATCAACAAAAGTTCTCTTCTGTATCATGAAACCACATATCTTACTGGGCTAGAAATCATCGCAAAAGAAAGAATGCATTCTACTCTGGGGCAGGCTATAGATATTGCAAAATCTGCAAAAATAGAGAATATGATCATTGGGCATTATTCATCTAGATATTCCGATACTAAAGTATTTCTTGATGAAGGTTTACCTTTATATCCAGGATTATTGCTTGGTATAGAGGGAGAGACTTATTCTATTTGAAATAATATAGCTAAGTAATCATTCTAGATTTTGGAAATATATGCATTGTCTCCTAAATAGGAATTGTATTATTTAGTAATTTGGGGCAACTAAATAATTATAATGCAAATCATTAAATCACTTCATAATAACAAACCATTTAAACTCTTTTTATTGCTTGCTGGTTTTTTTATTACCAATACTTTAGTAGCTGAATTTGTTGGGGTTAAGATTTTTTCATTTGAAAAAACTTTAGGAATTGAACCGTTTTCCCTTTCCATACTTGGTGTTGATGGTCTTGGTTTTAATCTCACAGCTGGTGTTGTTTTATGGCCAGTAGTTTTCATTATGACAGATGTGATTAATGAATATTTTGGAATGCGGAGTGTCAGACTGCTTTCTTATTTGGCTGTAGGGTTGATTCTTTATGCATTTGTTATGGTTTATTTTGCGATTGATTTATCTCCCAATGAATGGTGGCAATTTGAAAGTGGTAAACTGTCGGGGGACTCTGAAATGCATCTAGAAGATATGAGTCTTGCTTTTAATAGTGTGATGGGGCAAGGGTTAGGTATAATTATTGGCTCTATGGTTGCTTTTTTAATAGGGCAGATAATAGATGTTGCTATTTTTCATAGAATAAAGAAGATTACAGGGGAAAGTAAAGTCTGGCTAAGAGCAACTGGGAGTACCCTAGTTTCACAATTCATAGATAGTTATGTGGTCCTTATCATAGCGTTTTATATCTGGTCTGATTGGGATCTTTCTCTGGTCTTGGCCATTGGAACAGTAAATCTGATGTATAAATTTGTAGTGGCTATATTCTTGACGCCTATGATATATTTGGCACATAATATTATTGACAGATATCTAGGTAAGGACTTGGCAGATAAGATGAAGGCAGAAGCGGCAAAGTAGGGGGTAGCGAATTATATTTCTACAGTTACTATACGACCCGCTTCAGATGCAATAAACAATTTTTCATCAAACTTTACAAAATCAAACAGTTCTAACTCTGTATTTATAGATATATCAGACCATGATAGTCCATCATCTACGGACATCCAGATAGTGCCATTATCTCCTACTATATAGCCTGTCCCGTTATAGAATTTGATTTTTCTAAAAGGTTTATTATTGGCAAGTGGAGAATGTGCACTTTTGATTGCTGACCATTTTATTCCCTTATCCTCGGAATATAAAATTGATCCATTGTATCCAACAACAAATGGAATGCCTTCTGAATTATATCCTATTGAATTGTAAAAGTCTCCATCTTGGGTAGAGCGCACCCAAGTGAGCCCTTTATCGTGGGAATAAATAATAATCCCGTAGCCAGTAGCAATACAATCATCTCCATTATCACATTTCACATCGGTTAATTCGTGATCGTATTTGTATTCATTAAGTATTTGATAGTTATCATCGATAGGGTAGACCCATCCTTTGTTGAAGTCTTTTCCAGCTACCGCAATCAAAACTCCATCAATTTTTGTAATTCCTTTGAAAAGGCTATTGGTCGTTACTTCTTTTTTTGATAGATCTGATGATCCAGAAAAAATAAATCCACTTGTGCCAACTGCAAATAATTCACTATCAGTAGCATGTAAGTCGAATATCGCTCGATTGGTGAAGTAATTTGTTTGCCAATCTATACCATTGCTTGAAATAGAGAGGTCACATTGCTTCCATACTTCACCTCCTGCTGCATACAGTTTGCCATCAAATACTTCAATGGCATAGTAATCATAATCAGAGCTAGTTTCAATAATAGAAAATTTATCGGATCCATGATCGCATGATAAAAAAAGAAGAAAGGTGAAAACCAAGTAAACTAAAAACCAACTATTTTTCATTGGTTGTTACCAATTTGGCATGAACGGGGAAAGAGGCACTTCCATAATGAGAAAAACAGCCTGTATGGTCGATTGGTAAATTGTAATTCGCTGAAAATTGTTCTAATACATTAGTTACTTGGGCAAAGTCCATGTTTTTTGAATTCGGTTTCGGGTAGTATACTATTTTTTTGATAGAACCATCAGATTCCCAAAATAGATTAATCCAGATTTTGGTTCCTTTGAGATCTACACCTGCGTCAGAAGCACTCGCCTCTATATCGACTAACATGTCAGTCCATAATTTGTATGCACTATCCATGCTATTGCCAGCTACCTCCAATAATAGTGAGGGGCATTCTGAAATCGTTTGCTCGTATCCGACTTCATCATCCCCAATTAGAGAAACTAATGGAGAGTTTACTTGAGCGATACTCGATAAATTGCAAACAAATAAAATTAATATGGATGCTACTTGCTTCAAATTTGGAATTGTGTTAATGTATAAGAACAAAACTATGAAAAATAAACGAACCGCACAGATATTATTTTGTCACACATGTTAATAAATGAGCATTCATGTGGAAAACATTGATTTTTGTCTAATAAAACCTAATTATGGGCCTGTAAATATTACTTTTAAGGATTATTAGTAAGAATTAAATCAAAAATTAAACCATTTTTATTCCATGGGATTAGATATTGTAGTAGCACTTGTAGTAGCATTTGGTTTTTATGCGGGATATAGTCGAGGATTGGTGAAGACTGTTTTTGATACAATGAGCTTGTTGATAGCAATATTGGCTACCATGAAACTATCGCAGTTTACAAAAGATTTACTTGAGAGTATTTTTAATATTCCAGAAGGGTTTACTTATCTCATTAGTTTGGTTGTAACTTTTATTGTTGTGATGGCAGCCGTAAGATTTATTGGTAGACGAGTAGAAGACGTATTTGAAGCTGCAAATATTAACATCATTAATAAGTTTGCGGGTGGAGCATTACAGGGGATATTTTTTGCATTTATTCTAAGTATGCTCATATGGACACTTGGAAACTATAATGTGATGAAGCCGGAGACAAAACAAGGCTCAATTACTTATCCATATCTTGAACCCCTACCAGAAGCGGGTAAAGCAATTTTTACAGCTGTAAAACCTCTTTTTCAGACATTTTGGGAAAACACGGTAAATGCTATGGATTCATTAGCAGGTAAATCCGGTGGAGCTGAACCAGCTGCAAAAGGTTGATTTGTTTGTAATTGTACATTAGTTTTCATACGATATCTATACTTGTAATATATCTTGGGTAGGTTCTCGCTTATCTAGCTTGATAAGACCTTTCAATTATTTCATTGGATATTTGACATTGAACTATAACGTTTAGTGTTTTTTATTGGTCAACTACTTCATGGGCGGAGGTAAAGATTAACGTCAGTATCCATTCAGTTGAATCTATTGACCATATCAAAATAAACTGGTGAAAAAATGGCTAAGCTTTATTCTAGTTACAATTTTAGTATCAGGTTTATCGGCTCAGATATCTGTTGGCTTCTGTTATGATTTTATGTTTCATCCCTCTACTGGGGATTATGATAACGACGGGAATCTTTGTGAAGCAATAATTCCACTTACTTTTTGGACATTTATACCTGATTCGTAGACAGCATATGATAGCAATAGATTATACTAAGATATTATGGTAGATTTATAGGGAGACGGTACATTTGACATACAATTTACTTCGGATACTAATCCAGATGATGATACATTAGATGATACTATTAGGAATGGTATGCCTGGTATTTATCTCGCTTTAGGAGTATTGGGAGATACGTATACAGTTTATTTGCCAGAAATAGAAGGTCCACTCAGCAATCATAATACTTAAGTAGGAGTTAGAGATGCGTGTCTTGAAGTCGCAAATTGTGATGTTGATATTTTATTTTATGATAATATTCTACCAAGTTTAAATTTGATAAACGAAGATTCAATTATATTTTCTAATGTCTACAACGGCTTAACTATAACAGCTTCAGATTTTAATATAAATAGCGGTGATAATTGTACTGCCATTGAGGACTTAAGGCTCACCTTTGATGAAGATGGTATATATATATAAGTATACGTTAAATTGTGGAGATGTAATTATGTCCCCCATCATATTTTACAATTTATGTTTATGATGATAAAGGGAATTTTATAAAAGATAGTGTTCTCTTTTCTATTCTTGATCCATCGGGCATATGTATAGGAGAGAAATACACCTTAGTAATAGGTAAGGTTGTTGATAAAAACGGATTGTCTATAATTGGAGCAACTATATGAATTGGATGCAATATTGCTAGAATATCCTCAAATGAAAACGACAGATGGAGAAGGAGATTTTTTTCTTGTTTATGGTGATTTCAATTACGAATTATTTGTAATGATGGACGATTCCCTATCATCTAATATCTCAATATCTCAATATTTGATATTCTAAGTAATTAAACAATTACCTCAAGGGTAGATTGCCATTTGATAGCCCCTATCAATACTTAGCTGCGAATCTAAATTTTGATAGTACAGTAGTTGATGAAGGTCTAGAATATTTAAGGTGAAAATACTTCTGAATATATACAACAGAAAACACAACTCAATGGTATTTCTCAGAATCATCTGTCGAATTTGAAAACAATCAAATGCCAAAGTTGTCTGAATTGATGAATAATATTAAATTCACGATCACATCGGGTTCTGGGCTTAAGGAGTTTAATTTCATTGGCTTCTAATTAGACAAGATTCATTGATGTAAGACATATGACTCAGATATAATATAAATGCTCGATTTTTTGAAAACATTCTTCAGCTCTCAGCCTAAGCTACCATCAAAAGTGCCATTTTTACATGAAGCTATTGATGTAAAGAATTACGCGTTGTCCGATTTGTTATTGTGGCAAGGTCAAGGCAATTTGGAGAGACTCACTATAATAGTGGAACGAGCATTTTCTGACGAACTCATAACGGGGAAGTCTATATCGGCGACTACATCAATCATGAAGTCTTCACATGCTAATGGCTGGATAATTCATTGTGGGAAGTATGACTTTACGGATCTAGATTATAAACACTTCGCCTATCTTCTATATAAAAAGGTAAATGGGATGGGGTATACACTCAATCTTGCAGAGATACGTTCACAAGAACGGACGCCTAATATAGAAAACATCACAAAATACTACCTCAAACCTTCATTGAGAAACCGATTTATTGCGGAGGGCACTAATCTAGCCAATCAGTTATATGGAAACATAACCATAGAGTACAAGATGGTGAATGACAGGCCATTCGAGTTTAAGTTCACAGCTCATGCATATCAGGATTCGAAATATTTGCCGCCTTTAGATTTTTCTGACTTGATAGATAAGGTTCTAGGCTGACAATTAAGGGTTTTCAAATTAGTTAAATGCTTGATAATAAGTGATATTATGACTTAGTTCTTACTTTTTATTGTACATTTGATCAGTTCCCATAATGATCTACCTCAATTACAATCAAAGTAGTTCATATTAGCTTGCAATCTATTTTTACATTTTCAAATCTTTGGTTGCTATGAAAAACCTACTGCTAAGTTCAATTTTCCTTTTATCCATTTTGTGTAATATTAGTTCACAATCCGAGCTCATGTTAAGCAATTGTAACGAGCTGACATTTCCAGTTAATGATAATATAGATATGGATGGAGACGCCAATCTATGCGAAACAATTGTCACGTTAAGTAATTCAGCTGAGTACACTTCAGATCTAGAGTGTGATATTTCAGCCTTAAGCTGGGTTATAAATGTCGATATAGATATGGATGGTACAATCGATATTGAGTATAGATCAAATTTGCCAGTTATGGATACGATCATAGACGATACGAATGGTAATGGTATCCCTGATTTATATATTGGTACGACATTGAGCGGAGAAAGTCAAGAAATAGAAGTTGGTGATTTGGAAGGTCCGAGTTCTACGCACTCAATTATATGGCAAGTGTCTGATGCGTGCGGCATAGTGTCAGAATGTGAGCAGATTTTTTATGTTTTAGATATGAAAAGTCCGATTCCTTATTGTGTGAGTTTATCTACTGTGCTTATTGATGGACCTTACGATATTGAGGTTTATGCTGAAGACCTTAATGTTGGGTCATTTGATAATTGTACCCCATCAGACGAATTGAGGTTTTCCTTCAGTGACGATAGTATCGTACCTAGAAGACTTATTACATGTGACGATGTTATTAATTCTCCAGTAGAGTTGGATTTTTATGTATGGGATAATCAAGATAATATTGACTACTGTACGGTGTTTTTAACCGTAATTACTGGTCCGACAGTCTGTTGCTTTCCATACCTAAATATAGAGGGATATGTCAAAACCGAAGACGACAAACCAATACATAATGCCGAGGTGAAACTGTATTGCAACTTACCTGAATATCCAAAATCTGAATTCACTGATGCAGATGGGTATTATACTTTTGCTGCAGTACAGGCAGAGGTCCCAGGATGTTATATCACTGTTGATAAAGAGGATGAATATATTACAAATGTATCGACGCTAGATCTAGTAAAAATAATGAGACACATATTAGGTATTCAGTCATTTACTACGCCATATCAACGTTTAGCTAGTGATGTGACGGGCGATGATAAAGTGAAGGCTTCGGATCTCTTAATGCACAGAAAGCTAATATTAGGAGTGATTTCAGAATTTCCAGCTAATTCTCCTTGGATATTTCTAGATGCAAGTTATCAATTTGCTGAGCCACATGATCCGTGGGGTGAACTTAACGGCTATAATGAAATTCCTTACCATATAATATTAAGTCCAGGATCAGAAAGTCCGTATAATTTCATAGGAGTCAAACTTGGTAATATAGTGGACTAGGCTGTGAAATATCTTTTTAGAAATTCTGTTCATATAGATCTTACTAAGATTGAATCTTAGCCAATAATAAAATATAGTGGATGCAATTTTAGATTCGTTTAAAGACCAGTTTGTGGATTATTTATCAGCTATTAAGTAGGACAAAGCACCATGGAATTTTTATGCTTTAGGAGATTATATTTTAGTACTCAGAGGGAAACGGATAAGACCAATTATTTTGTTGGTAGTTGTTGATACTACTGGGTGAAAAGGTAAAGAAGCACCTCTGAGGTTTTGCTGAATTAGTAAATATTGTATTAGGCTGACATTCAAGAAATGTCTAATCAGTTAAGTGCTTGGTGATTAATGACTTGAATTCAAGTAGTAAATGCAACAGCTCCGCTGTTTCAAAAGAAGGAAGGCGGGGCGGCGAAAATTATTCACCTATTTTTGGGTTGCAAAACTTAAAAAAAGGTGGCACAATTAACGTTAGTGCAAAGATACGAAATCCCAATCGGTTTATCTCTAAAC
>JBLHWH010000165.1:0-13908 GCA_047628935.1 Halioglobus sp.
ACTCCTTTCTAGCTCTCCTTTTTGAGGGGTGCCTATTTCTAATTTGTCTACATGAACTTCTAATTCAAGAGGGTGCTGTTCACAGCTCTCCATAGCTTTCTGCACTTTTTGACGAAATAGCCAAGCTGTTTTTTGGTTGACTTCAAAACGTTCTGCCAACCATATACTATTAGATCCCTTTTTACTAGTTGTTATTTCATATAGCATCTCAAATGCTTTATCAATTCCAAACTTTATCTTATGAAGTATAGTTTCTGTTGTAGTAGATTCATCATAAACACATTTGCCACACCTCTTACTACAAGGCTGCTTTCCCCTAATGTGCTTACTATGCTGGCATTTAATACAAGAAAAGCCCATTGACCATTTTGATCAGCCAAATATTGGTAACACAACAGTTTTGTTCCAAATTGGGATTTGAATGTCTCCCGATCCAGTGATTTTAATGTTTTTATAGCTTTAATTTATACTACAAATATCAACTTAATCTGTTGATAAACAACTATTTGAGACTTAAGTGGGTAGCCCTGTAATATAAATACTAGTATTTATAACCTTATCATCATATGAACAGGGTATAACGTTGAATTCAGGGATAACCAATAAATACTTCTTTACAAGCATGGAGTATGAGAAAGAAGTATCAAGGCTTCAGGTTGCTGTCGGGCCGGTAGTAAATAGAAATTTTGCATATAGTAATACTGGGTATGGTTTCACAGGGACTATTCGTTTACCTTTAAATAAAGACAGTAAGCTACAATTTTCGATAGCTACCTATCAATGAATACTCAGACGATTTTACTAAAAATAATCTAACTTTTACTGAGTTTAAACAACTATATTTTGGTGTATTTTTTGGTTATTATTCAGAGCTAAAACTATATAAAACCATCTTCCTAACCAATAATCTGAATTCGGGTGGAATATTAGATAGCAGAGATTTTAGTTTACAAGGAAAGACAAATATTACGAGTTATAACTATTCTATCTTTTTGTCATTTGGATTAAAGCTGAAACTATGAAGACGACATTAAAGTTTTTTAGAGTTACGCTTTTTGGTTTACTCAGTTTGATGCAATCTTGTACGACTAGCCCAATTAGCTATTCAAATGAGGATTTATATACTAATTTCGACAACTTAGTTCCATCGGCTGAAATGAAAAACGAAATCGCAATTTTAACTTGGAATATTCAATTTGGATTTGCCGACTCTTTAGAGATTTTTGATGCAGGTGCAAGGGGGGCACATGAGCATTTGGATAACTTGTGTGAAGCTATAAAATCAATGGATTCCGCAATTGTAGGGTTACAAGAATTAGCAATAAATCTAGATGAAAGTATTGTTCAAGATCAAGCTAGGTATCTCGCTGACTGTTTGAATATGAATTATGCTGTAGGACAATACTCAAGTTACCACAATGGAAAGGAGCCTTTTGTACGAGGGGTAAAATGTCTGACCATATTAACTAAGTATGAAATTCTAACGATTTCTAACATTGAGATATACAGTAATCAACCTGATGATCGTAGAACTGTACTAGTTGCAAACTTGATTGACTCAAATAATAGATCTCTGAATGTATTAAATATGCATATTTCAAGAAAGTCCTCCTCCATTGATCTAGAAAACCAATTGGATGCATGTACATTTATATATAGTGAACAGAAAGGACCTTCTGTTTTTCTAGGTGATTTTAATATTTCATACTATTCCAAATGTCTCGATGGCCTTTTAAATAGTGGATTATTCGTTTTAGGAGAATTTGAAGATGAGGAGTGCAATTATGGTCGAGGTTGGTGTGGTTCAACCACAAGTAAGTGTAACAATTATTTAGGTGTATTAATAGATCATATTTTAGTTTATACGTCGGCATTTGAGGTTAATAGTCATTGTCTAATAGATTCTGTGTATTGGTCACTCTCTGATCACAAAGGAGTAGTAGGTAAGATAGAATTGAGATAACCTAGGCATCGAACAAAAAAATAGCTAATTCAATTTGATCACCCATCCACTCCACAATCTCCAATATATATTACCTTCACCCTATGAATTGGTCACCATACATCAAAGGTTTTGAAACTTACTTGCTACTAGAGCGCTCATTATCAGAGAACTCTATCGAAGCCTATAAGTATGACGTAGATAAATTGCACCAATATTTTATACAAACCAAACAAGAAAAAACACCTGAACAAGTCAAGCTTTCGGATTTAGAGTCTTTTATTATATACATTAATAAGATCGGGATTGGAGAATTTACACAAGCGAGGATCATCTCTGGGGTGAAGGCTTTTTATAAGTTTTTACTGATGGAAGATATGATCGATGCGGATCCTTCAGAATTGCTAGAAGGTCCCAAATTACAACGGAAGATTCCTGATGTACTCAGTTATGAGGAGATTAGATTGATCTTTGATAGTATGGATGTAAGTGACATCAAAAAAGGTGGACATAGAAATAGAGCGATACTAGAGACGCTTTATGCATGCGGAATCAGAGTAAGTGAACTGGTCAATTTAAAACTAAGTAATTACTTCCCTGAAGAAGGATTTCTGAGAGTAATCGGTAAAGGGGATAAAGAAAGAATAGTGCCGATTGGAGGCTCGGCAATCAATCAAATTGCTCAGTATGTAGATCATACTCGAAAAACATTGAATATAGCTCATGGTCATGAAGACTACGTTTTTTTGAATAGAAGAGGGAAGAAACTTAGCCGAGTGATGGTGTTTTTGGTGATCAAAAAAGCGGTGGAACTAGCGGGTATGGAGAAAGTGGTAAGTCCTCACACATTTCGCCATTCATTTGCTACGCACTTGGTGGAAGGCGGCGCAGACCTGAGGGTGGTGCAAGATATGTTGGGGCATGAAAGCATAACGACTACTGAAATATATACTCACTTGGACCGAACATATTTACGAGATACGTTATTACGTTTTCACCCTAGTTATAGTAAAGAAGAATAAATAAAATAGACATTATAAATATGAAATCAATCATAAATACATTCCTGATAGCTTGTTTTTTAGTTGCTACATTTGGATGTAAATCCAATAAAAAGGAAGTAATTAAAGAGGTGGCAGTTTCAATAGATACTGGGCTTATATTTTTAGGTAAAAAAGAAGCGGAAGCTAAGATAGTAGTCGATAGAGCTGACAATTTCTTTGGATCTTTGACCATCGCAGATATGTCTATCCAGCTTAGAAAGACAGATATGCCAGCTAGTGGCGGCGAATCTAAAGAATTATATCAAGCTTTCTTAAAGGATGAAATGTCTGAATTCAAGCCAGAAGAGAGGGCATTTATGCAGGAAGTATTTATCTCTGCAAAATCTGCGATAGACAAGATCAATCCCAAATTATACCCTGAGCATATAGAATTGCTAAAAACGAAGACCAATCACTATGGTCCGGATGTATACTATACAAGAGAAGATGCTATTATCTTACCTGAGAATATCTTCGAAGTGCCATCTGTAAAGGCACAAATGCCTATCATGTTACATGAGATATTTCATATACTAAGCAGATACAATGATGACTTCCGAGATAAGATGTATGCGCTTATCGGCTTCGAGAAGTTTGAAGAAAGTTTAGTATTGCCAAAATATGTGCAAGACAGGTTATTGACAAACCCTGATGGAGCAAGAAGAGACTATGCTATCAATCTTAAAAATGATAAAGGAGAAATACAAAGAGCTTTACCTCTTATCTTGACCAAGCGAGAAAGATATGATGAGTCAATGCCTTCATTCTTCTCTTATCTTAATTTTGACCTGTTTCCATTGATTAAGGTTGCTAAAAATCAAGTGACATTAGGTCTTAATCAAAAAGGAGAATCATCATTATCTCTCGAACATAATGCAGATTTTTTCAAATTAATAAAGGATAATACTCAATATATAATCCATCCAGATGAGATCTTAGCTGATAATTTCATGATGGCGATTATTGCACATAGAGACAATGATTATTCTGGATTTTCTGATGGAGGAAAGAAACTATTGATGGATGTGATTGATATATTGAAGTCTTTTGAATAAAGGTACTTTTTACTATTTCTTAAATGTAAATAAGGAATTTACATTTTGTAATAAACGAAGCATTGAAATTTACATAAAGGTACTAGGTTTTGGGTACGAGGCTAGATGTTATTATGTTATTTGGGAGACTAAAAGCTAAATTACACCTCTAGAGAATACTAGTTTTTTACTTTTAATAAGGTTTTATTTCTTGGTATCATGCCGATACATATTTAGATATCCACATAAAATGTGATGAATTCTAAATAGTAAGCGGTATAATTCATATTTTTAGGCCGTTATGAGTCAAAACGAAAAAAGAAAATTAAATTCATTCAGAGATTCTCTGCATGAAGTGATCTTCGAGGCAGATACTAAAGCGGGTAAGTTATTTGATGTCATTTTATTGATAGCGATATTGGCCAGTGTGATCATAGTGATCATAGAATCAGTGCCGAGTTATCATGAGGAATATGGAGCACTATTTATTGCCTTAGAATGGGCTTTCACTGTCTTTTTCACAATAGAGTATGGTTTGCGGTTGTATGCTGTGTACAAACCAATGAAGTATGCCAAAAGCTTTTTTGGGATTATTGATTTGATGTCCATATTACCAACTTATCTTAGTTTGATATTTGTAGGAACCCATAGTCTTATGATTGTAAGAGGGTTACGTTTACTTCGTGTATTTAGGATTTTCAAATTAGCAAACTTCTTATCCCAGGGCGAAGTAATCATGTCAGCGCTCAAGGCCAGTCGGGATAAGATCTTCTTATTCGTCATATTCATATTGATAATGGTGAGTATTTTTGGATCGATCATGTATCTGGTAGAGGGCGCAAGTAACGATCAGTTCGATAGCATACCAAGGAGCATATATTGGGCTATAGTGACACTGACGACAGTAGGGTATGGGGATATCTCACCTGTTACACCTTTTGGCCAGGCCATAGCCGCGATCATTATGATATCAGGATATGCAATCATAGCAGTCCCTACAGGAATAGTAACTGCAGAAGCAATGCAACAGGCAGAAAACACAAAAAACAAAGAAGTATCTACTCAATCCTGCAGACATTGCAGTGCTGAAGGCCACGATGAGGATGCAGAATATTGTAAGTATTGTGGAGAATCCATTCATGGTTGATGAATCATTTCAATGGTTTTATAGTGTTGTCAGCAAAAATGAAACATAGATGATAGCTTATCCTTTGATTATATTTTGTGTTATGTCTGTTTCACTTTTGTTCGGACAAAACTCGAAACCTTATACAGTAGATCGGTCTAATCCAATAAGTGTAGTAAATGCAATATTTTATGCTGCGAATACAAGTGGGTTTACTGTTTTGGATGGATTATGTGATCCTGGAAATAGAGGAAATGATGATACGAAAATGATATGTATGCTTAGTGATATGACAATTTTAAAGAAAGCTACGGTTGAAATGTTTATTTCATAAATGGGAGCAGAGTATGATAGCATTCCAATGGAAATAATAAAGAAATGAATGATTTCTTATCCAATTGGAGCAAAGATTTTATCCGAATGTTTACACGATGGAAAAATTGATGGGGAGATACAATATATGATAAGAATAGAAAGTCTGACCGATATTCCAGCTGCATATATTCCAATTCAGTATAAAGATGCAAAAGGGAACTTGATTAAAGACTCAGTTCTTCTGATTAAAAGAAATAAGAATTGGTACTTAATTGGGATGTGAAATTTAGATTTTGTTTGCTCCAAAGTTTTAAAAATGGGCACAGTTTTGGGATCGGCCTTAGCTAGTTAATAATTTTGATTACTCTTTTGCGTTAAGAAATCTAAAGTGTTTGTGGATAGACCAGTTAAATAAACGTCTAAAAATTATACGTAATCCAATATGAATGTTAATTTGTATTAAGTTTAGTCCGAGTTTTTAGAGTTTAGAAAAATAGTGATTCAAAATAAGTAAGAACGGGGTAAAGCCTTATTTTTGTTTCTTTTTATCAGAAAAGAAAGCCCGTCAGCAGACAACACATTATATTAAGATTTAAACTAACTAACCTACAAGGTTCGTTATAAATAAAAAGAATAAAAAGAATAAAAAGTTATGAAAGTAAGAATCAAAGACTCTTCAATCAGATTTAGATTATCAAGTTCTGATATAAAGAAATTATACAAAAAAGGAAAAGTAGCCAGCGTATGTAAGTTTGGTAGTTCGTCGGCTTTTAAATACACGGTCATATCGAACTCAAAAGCAAATCCTGATTACCTTTGTATTGACTTGAAAACGAATCATATCAAGATCGAACTATCAAGCAAAGATGTAAAAGAGTGGTACAGAACTGATCTCGAAGGCTTCGATGCAGAGATGGACAATGGCACGGACGCAGGTTTATATGTATTGATCGAAAAGGACTGGCAATGTCTCGAGCCAAGAGATGAAGACGAGTCTGATCTATACCCAAACCCTAATTCATAGGTCAGTTGGATTCTACAGTATTAAAGAAAATAACAAGGTATAAGAATGGTCAGTTGTCTAAGTTGGCAGATGAACTATCAATCGAAGAACCGCTAGAGATTAGAGTTAGGTATAATACTAGTCATGGTATATACCGAACAGTGAGCATAGCTGTGACGATGAGGACACCTGGTGATGATGAATCGCTTGCCAGAGGTTTCTTATTTACTGAAGGTATGATATCTGATCAGGCTCAAATTCTGGAAACAAAACAAACTGAACCTAATATAATCGAGATTTTATTCGGGGTGGATGTGCAGTTTGATCCGAGTCAATTTACTAGAAACTTTTATACAACATCGAGCTGTGGAGTATGTGGGAAAGCATCTATTGAGAGCATACATTCTGAGACCATTCATCTGCCTTGGAAATCTAATTTTCGGATAGAAAAAGAAGTACTCATGAGCTTGCCAAAATCTCTGTTCGACCAACAGATTAGTTTCTCAAAAACAGGGGGAATCCACGCCTGTGCGCTAGTTGATATGCGGGGAGCTTTCATAGATGTGAAAGAAGATGTTGGAAGGCACAATGCCATGGATAAGTTAATAGGTGCAAATCCTAATTACCCATTATCCGATCTTATGATTTTAGTAAGTGGCAGAGCGAGTTTTGAGCTGGTGCAGAAAGCTAGTAAAGCTGGGGCAGGTCTCATGGCAGCAATAGGTGCTCCATCCTCATTGGCAGTACAGTTGGCAGTTGAGCAAGGGATGTCTCTTGTTGGGTTTCTGAAAAAGGATGGATTTAATGTTTATTGTGGGGAGGAGAGGGTTTTTCAATAATTGGAAATATTCGTTCTGCAATAGATTTAAAGGGGTATTATGGTTAATTTTACCTCATGTTTGATTATGTAAGATGAAAATTTAGTTATTTTCATCTTCTTACAACAATAACTTACTAATATGAATATTAAGAAAGACATCGAAACTACGATTACAGGATGGTTTTTTATTGCCTCCGCTCTTTTATTATTAGTTGGTTGGGTATTGTTACCACACAAACTTGGAGAATATATCATCGCATCTGATTTTGCGAAAGTAGGAGAGAGTATGTGGTACTGGATCTGGATGTTTCGGATTTACATATTCGGATGGGTAACACTCATCATAGCTGCTTTTGCTCTGATAACTATTTCGTCAAGGAAGCCATTTAGAGTGCTTTTGTTTCCGGGAGCAGGGATGCTTATTGTAGGTACTTTTACATTAGCCATAGCAGCAGCCTTTTATTATAACTATGGAGCATGGGGAGTAGGGCAGACCAGTGGCAAGTCAGCTGAGGAGATTCAAGTATTTATGAATGATATTTTATATACAAACCAGTATGTCACTTGTTTTGTACGATTTGGGCGAATTTTCTCAGGAGTGGGTTTAGTTCTATTAGGAGTTGGACTGATCAAGTGGAAACTTATCAATATACCTACAGCTTGGCTTACACTTGTTCTTGGATTGGTAGCTATGTGTATTATACTCTTTATACCAGATTACTACGAGTATTACAAGCCAGTCTTTTTTGTGAAAGTCCTTTGGATATTTGCTATGGGCTTCTCAATATTAAAATGGGGACTTGATATGTCTGCGGCGGAATCGAGCCAGAAAAAGTAAAGAGAGGGTTATATTCGATTTTGAAAATGCAAATGATCAAATATCACCTTGTCAACATGTGATATTTTATCATAGTCATTATAGTCAAGCCATTTCATTTCTTCTATTTCGGTAGCAGTTGCAAGGTCACCTGAATATTCAGCAGAATAACAAGTCATTTTTATGATGATTCCTTTTTTATGACCGTCGGCTTGTGCTTTATATGTGCCCATGTACTGTATCGTATCGGGGAGTATATCGACTGAGAGTTCTTCATTTATTTCGCGGATAAGCGTTTGTGTGTCATTTTCTCCGGGATCTCTTTTCCCTCCGGGGATATAGTATGCTGTTTTGCCTTTTGATCTAGTGCTGAGTAGTTTATTGTTCTTTATTTCTATCCAAGCGATTTTGTCAATCACCTTAAGTGATTCTTCACTACTCGATTTTTTAATGAAGTTTACTATTTCGTTATGGTTCTCATCAACTGCGATCTTGAGTGCATTGTCTCCATTTGTCATTGGGAGATCAACATTTGCTCCATAGGTAATGAGGAGTTTCACTAAGTCTAGATTTCCTCTTTTTACCGCCGAATGAAGCGGCGTTACACCTTGCATTTGAGTAGCATCCACATCGGTATTGTGATTTAGAAATAATGTAACTAAGTCTTGGTTTTCTCTTGCCACAGCTGCATGCAATGCATTTACATTAGACGGATTATCAGCATTGATATTTGGATCGGCACCTTGATATAATAGTTGGGTCGCAATTTCTGTATGATTAAAAAAAGCAGCTAGAGCTATGGGTGTGAATCCATCATCTGATTTGAGATTAATATCGTTTTGTTGCAAGTGAGTATCGAGATCATCTTTTCGACCACTAATAACCGATTCATGGAATGAGAAGATTTCCTTTACAGAACAAGCAAACTCAAATGCTTGGCTAAGTCCATGATATGCTAATGTAGCAAAGACGCTTGCGCCATTCTCATCCTTTACTTCTAATGCAGCGGGATTTTCTTTTATATGCGAGATGATAGCCGTTTCATTTCGATCTGATATCAGTTGGAGTATTGTGGTTTCCATAGAAGTAAAATATTTTGACGAAAGATATCAAAGATTTTATTCAATAACAATCTCTGAAATAGAATGTAGTTTGTTGTGCCTATCTTTAAGTCTTATGAGCTTAATATTTCATTTTGATATTTTATTGTAAGGAGTTACATTACATCTAATTACAATTATGATCAAAATTAGAGATAGCCAAGTATATCCGTATTTGTAAAGTGACTTACGATTACTGTTTGTGAATTTGAAGTTCATGAAGGTTGGTCGTTTATGAATTGTTAGCTACCGTCTAATGAACATCTTTTATAAAGTGACTTACGTTAATGTTCATCAAATTGAAGTTCATGAAGGATGGTCGTTTATGAATTGTGGGTAAACGTTTCATGAATATTTTGATTTAGATGATACTTGTTTAAGCAGGGGGTAGTGGGCTAGATTACGGAGGATTTTTAAATTGTTGATTGCCAGGGTAGTTGTGTGAGAAGCTTAACTTATATACCTGGAAGTCAAAAATTAAAGGTTTAGGTATGACATTTTATCCGAATATATCGGATAAATACGCTTAGTAAAACAACAGATCATCTAAATTGTTAATTATCAAGATGTTATGATTTTTGATAATTTTAAAAATGGGAATAAATATAAAAAAGGAGTCCGTTTATAAATAAGTTATCTGTAAGGAAAAATGAAAAAAGAACTGACATACAATCAAATTGATAAATTCTTCAGAGCTCCTGACGAATGGGAGATTGAAATGGTTGACTCTAAAATCTTGAAATGTATTGACCTGACTAAGACACAAATTCTATTGATAAATAAACTTAACTCGGATGATGGTCAAATCAGATATATTGCATCGCATATAATCTTGACCTTTAAACTTGAAGAAGCAAAAAATAAACTAATTGAACGTATTTTAAATAAGAATACGTACAATCACAACGGCACGATGACATATGCTTTAGGGCATTTGAATTGTAGTGATAACTTGGTAGACGTTTTTAAAATCCTGGCAACACAATCATACGAATCTAAGCTCCATGCATACAATATATTATCTGAACAAGAATTTGAATTTACAGAAGGTGACTTGAGCGACCTAACTGAAATATGGAACAAATTGAAGTCAAATCAAGACGGTAAAAGTAAATTAGAGTCGGAAACTTTTGAAATGATAAGAGATGCCTATGAAGGATTCATAAAATACATAGAGGAGAAATGAACCTAGAAATAGCAAAGAAAATAGGTAGTAGATTAGCTATAAGATCAATTCTTATTGGACTATTCATAGCTCAATGTATAATGACGATCTTTGCAAGTGACAATGGAATATTAAAAGGTTTTTTCTGGTTTACTGATTTTGACTATCTCTTCAATATAATATTTGAAGTCATTGTAAGCTTAACAACAGCATATTATTTCGGACGAATTGCAGGTAAGCGAATATTAATAAATGGCAATAATGAAATTCTTGTTGGAATACTTACAGGATTAATAATTATAATAGTTTCATCATTCGTTTCGAGTTGGGTAGGATTTTTTCAAGAGGGAATTGATAATATAGGAACCAATGATGACCCTTTCTATGACTATATTTTCAAACCTATATATGCGGTAACATTCTTTGGGTTTATTCCAGTATTAATTGTTGGATCAGTATATGGTACACAAATAAAGAAACATAAAATAAAGGAAAACCCAGCAGATAACAAGTGATGATGATGTCAGATTGGCTATCGCCAAATCCGCCACATATCACAGATCCGTTATGGATAAGTCAGAATTTAATTGAGCAAAATTTCTTACATTTGTATACTTATAACTAAATATTTAGCAATAACTAAACCTTTTATCTAACTTTGGCGTTTAATAAATCACATAAACAACTAGTCCCTGTTGATATCATTAAAATAATAGATATCACTAATGACTATATTGATGAAGGTGAGTCAGAGATTAGTGCAAAATTGTTAAAACTTGAAATCAACGGAAAAAGTCTATTCGATGAATTCTTGGATGTTAGTCCTAAAAAGGTAAATAAGAAGAAAAAAATAATTGAAGAGCTAGAAGCATACCTTACGCTTCTTATTCAAGGGTGAAGAGATTCCACCTAATAAAGTTCATTCAATTGGAAGTAATAAATATGAGATAAGAATTAAACGTACTCGTCTATATTTCTTTTACGATCCACCAAATAATAACATTGTTGTTCTCGGACATTACAATAAAAAAGATGATGATCAACAGACTTACATTGATAAATTTAGAGCCATAAAGGCAAAATATTTAAACCTTAATAAATGAGTAAGTTCAAAAATACTTTAAAATCAAAATACTATTGGACAGCTAAAGGTCAAGGAAAGATCTATGGGATGCTAAATGACCAAATTAAAAAAAGAGGCGATTCAGCAAGACTTGCTGAAAAAATTGGCAGTACGCCAGGATATGTTTCACAAATATTAAGTGGAGATGCTGAAATTAATCCAACATGGAAAAAGATTGTTAAATTTTGCTTAGCACTTGACAAAGTTCCTGTTTTGGAAATTAGAGATATAGATGATTATCTATTTGAGGAAAACATGAAGGCTTCTTACTGGAAATATGAAAAAATGTTTCATCAATCATGTTTAGTTATAGATACAAAAAAGGAAGATGAATTAGACTTACTTAATCATATAGAATTAGATGATTTTAGTTTTTTAATTCAAGCTAAGAGTAAGCGAAAAGTGAATTCTGAACTTTTTGAATATAAATATGATGAATACGAAGTAGTATGAAAAACCTAAAGTTTAATCTAGAGGATATTAAATTATTGAGAAGCGAAGTGAGAGATCACCCTATTGTATTTTCTGAAGCATTTGAACCAGGAGATATACTAATTGAGATAGAATCAAAATTCAATTACTCTGATAATTATCTGCAAAATTTCATGCATTTCAAATTTGAAATTGAGGAAAAAGATCAGACTATTGTTTTAGGTCACTTTGATATAATTTACACTTTCGAAGTGGATAGTTTACAAGAAATTTTAATTGATGATGAAGCGAAAAAAATACTACATCTAAATATTATTTCAGTAGCTTATTCGACATCTAGAGGAGTGCTTTTTAGTGAAACGAAAGGCTTCGCATTAAACGATATTTATTTAAGTCCAATATCTCCAATGAAACTTTACGATTCTTTACTAACTGAAAAGGCAAAGGAAGAAGACCTATCTACAACAATTAGCAACAAATGACTAAAATCGCCTGCGACTTTTAGCATTTTTGGTTATGTTGTACTGAACATCAATCGGTACTTGGTTCGCACTGTGTATTTTCAAAACTTCGATTTGTGTGTTAATTCAAACATCCGATATTACAAAGTAAGCTTTAGTGCTGCAAAGTGTACTAAAGCTTCAATTTTTCATGTCAGATCTAAGGTAATCGAGGTAAAAAATAGTTGTATTAAGAAGGGCTAGGTAATTTTGTACATTAGTAGACAAAGCTCCGCCAGGACATCGGATGACAACATCAACAAATATTCACTTTTCTATCCTTGGGTATTGATCTGAACGGTATTTTGACAGGCGAACCTCGGATTGCGGGAATGATCGAAATGATAACCATCTCACCGATCGCTCAGCATGGGCAGAGATATGGATCTTTGCCAGTTGTCAATTTGATAAATTCTCGATTTGTCAATTTTTGCTTAGGCGGAGGTGTATCTGCGCCGAGACTTTTCCTGGCTTTTTCAAGCTCTTTCTTTTTTGATCTGGAAGACAGGAAACCAATATGCCTGATTTTGACAAAACCTTTAGGAAGGATATGTTCAGCAAAGAGCTTAAGGAAGTCTTCTCTTTTGATGGTTTTGGTTTTGGACTTTTTCGCTTTTCTATCCAGATATCTGAAAGTGACATGCGTATCGGTGATATTGACAATTCGATAATTACTGATACAAATTTTGTGAGAATATCTACCGAGATATTCAAGTACTTGCTGAGATCCACCAAAAGCTTTTTTAGCATAAGCAACCCATTCTATTTTATAGAGTTTGTTCTTAGTAAACTTATAGTCCGCTTTCATCTGATCGGTCATTTTCAGCTGACCATTTTTATAGATTTGATGGATACAAGCAAGTAGTTTGCCACGGAATAGTCTGAACATAGCGGTTACAAAGAAGTATAAAAGGCTATAGTCTTCTTCTTTTAAACTATGTCCAAAGTTGCTTAAACTTCAACCAGATAATACGAGTCGTTAGGATACTAAAGAGAAAAAGAAAGTCACCATTGGATTTCGAGTGAATCCATTGCCCTTTATTATTGATTCCACCAGCGGGCACTATACAATGCACCCCGCAGATCGGGGCAGGCAATGAGGATGACAGGCCATTTTTGTGTCCAAGTATGCGCCTTCGCTGATCATTTGATCGCTTTTACGACCATTGAAGAGGCAGACTTGAGGTCTGTATTTGACAAAATATGCTCTGAGTTCGATAAGTACAGAAGTACTAAGTACGGGATATCTATCCTTTTTTCCTTTACCTTTTACTATTCTAATTCTACATTTACCATCATCGGTTTCGATATCATGGATTTTGAGATGGCGAAGTTCGCTACGTCTTAAACCAGAACAGTATAGTATAGGAGACGAAACATGACTCTATGTTTATCATTATTACAGGACGTTTCTTTCACGCCCATTCTGAGGAATGGTTCCTTCCCTTAAATGTCCATTTAGGACATTTATCCTTGTGCCAAGGAATC
>JBLHWH010000166.1:0-13831 GCA_047628935.1 Halioglobus sp.
ATCAATATACTAAAAAAGACACCAATTAGCTTTTGTAGGAACTACACAAACAGAATATTATTTCGCACCACGCTACTTATCATAGAACTATATTTTTTATTTGGATTTAGTCTAAATAAGCTTTGTGGTCTCTCATTTCTGTTATACATTTGTTCCTATTAAGAATTAATCTAATTAATATTACAAAATGAAGATGGCAAAGTACATTAACATAAAATCGATCGCACTTCTTTCAGTAGCGACAGCATTGACACTAGGTAGTTGTGGGGACGATGAACCAGAAGTGAACGTACCCGTTACTTACGAATTCCTTAGAGATGGAGCATCTACAGTTTCCTTCACAGGACAGACGACAAGGATATTAATGGCAGAGGAATTATCTGCTGCAATGAAAGACCTCAGTCAGTCAGCTACAGGTTTACAAGAACTATTTGCCAATGAAAATGCTACTGGAGGGGACGTAAGTCCATTCTCAGATACAGATCTTAATGCATCTACTAAAAGTATAAGGTCAAAGGTAGCTGCGTCGAAAGATCTATTCAGTACTAATACTGCAGAAACGGCTACTATCAAGACACAAATTGATCAATGGATTGCAGCTCAAGCTGGTGAAGTATTTCTTAACAAAGAAGAACTGGCAGAAGCTGGAAAAGCGGGACAAATAGCTGATGGAACATCTACTAGATACATAAGTGCAAAGGGTTTAGAATATAATCAGGCTGTTACAAAGTCTCTTATCGGAGCATTGATGGCAGATCAGATATTGAATAATTACTTGAGTACGGCAGTATTAGATGAAGCGAGCAATATAGCTGATAATGATGCAGGAACAGTTGCTGATGGTAAAGCTTACACAAATATGGAGCATAAGTGGGATGAAGCATACGGTTACCTTTTTGGTAAATCGAGTTCTACGGCAAGTCCATTAGTTGACCTAGGTGCTGATAATTTCTTGAATAAATACTTATCAAGAGTGGAGGGTGATGATGACTTTGCGGGAATAGCGCAGGAAATATTTGATGCATTCAAAGAGGGTAGAGCAGCTATCGTATCAGGAGCTTACGAAACAAGAGACAAGCAAGGGGATATCATCAAAGAGAAAATATCTGACGTAATAGGTATCAGGGCGGTATACTACTTACAACAAGGTAAAAAAGCAATCGAAGCGGAGGATTTTGGTGGAGCATTCCATGATTTATCAGAAGGATTTGGATTTGTGTATTCATTGAGATTTACAAGAGATGAAGGAAGCAATAATAGTAAATTCAGCGGTTCGGAGGTAGAGTCTTATACATCTCAATTGTTAGAAGGAAATGGATTTTGGGATGTAACGCCGTCAACATTGGATGCGATATCAGAATCAATAGCAGAGAAATTTGACTTCACAGTAGCAGAAGCTGCAGAATAATAAAATATTATGAAAGGAATAATAACATCGTTTTTAGTAGTTGTATTTGTGTTTGCAACGCAATCATGTGCGGACAAAGAACCTATTGGTCCAGAATCTCCTACGGATAGTTTTGATAGAGGAGCTTTGCTGACGGATATTGCAGACAATGTTATTATTCCTGGATATACGCGGTATGCGACGGATGTGACTAACCTTGACTTGATTGCCAATATCTTTGCTAATAACCCAACGACTGATGGTTTATTTCAAACTAAGATTGATTTTAGAAAGGCATATCTCACATGGCAGAGTGTATCGATCTTCGAGATTGGAAAAGCTGAGTCTTTGGCTTTGAGAAATAACACAAATATATTCCCGGCAAACGTTTCTGAAATTGAAGAAAACATAGCAATAGGTGATTATAACCTTGTGCTACCTTCTAAAGTCGATGAGCAAGGATTTCCAGCATTAGATTATCTATTATATGGTACGGCAGAGTCGGAATCAGAGGTAGTAGAGTACTTCATTAACAACGATAATGCAAAAAAATATCTGACAGACCTGACGTCGAGGTTGACAAGTCTTGCTAATGAAGTCAGAGATGATTGGACTAACGGGTACAGAGAAAGTTTTATTGAGAATGATGGATCATCGGCTACGAGTTCATTGAATAAATTGGTGAATGATTACTTGTTTTACTATGAAAAATTCTTGAGAGCGGGTAAGGTTGGAATTCCAGCGGGAGTTTTTTCTGGTAACCCACTTCCGAATAAAGTAGAAGGTTTGTACTCAGAGACGAATTCTAAGCTTTTATTCCTTGCAGGATTAGATGCATCAAAAGAATTCTTTCTTGGGTCTAGTAGCTACAATGACGAAATAGGTGAAAGCTTAAAATCCTACATTGACTATCTAGATCAAGATGATAATAATCTTAGTGGAAGGATTCTAGCTCAATTCGAGGTTATACAATCGAAAGCAAATGGACTTGAAGATAACTTCGTGCAACAAATCGAAATGGATAATGTGAAAATGCTTGAGACTTATGACGAATTGCAGAAAAATGTGGTTTTACTTAAGGTTGATATGTTACAGACATTGAATATTAAGGTTGATTTTGTGGATACTGATGGAGACTGATTGTTTGAATAAAAAATAACGGGACTCCAGCCTCTGCTCCCGCCTCCGAAGGGAAATTAGGCGCGACTTGTTCACGCTACGCTATAGAAAAGCAAATTCTTAGTTAAAAGGATAGTTGACTTTATTAATTAGTACAGACTAAATATATAAATTGCCCGATCCCAGTATAATATCCCCCTTCGGAGGGGGATATGAGATGGAAAACGCTTTCTGGGCAAAACACTGATGGTCACATCAAGAACAAAATATAGTCCAAATCAGTTAACAAGTGCTTCGCCACTAGCACTTTTCCGTATCCTATTTGGAATCATGATGTTCATATCAATCGTACGTTTTTGGTACTATGGATGGATCGATAAATTCTATATAGAGCCTAAGTTCTTCTTTTCTTATTATGGGTTCGAATGGGTCAAGCCAATTGGTGAGTGGACTTATTTGCTATTTATAATATGTGGATTGTCATCGATTTTGGTGGCTGTTGGATATAAGTACCGATTGGCGATTATTACATTTTTTCTTTCTTTTACCTATATCGAATTGATGGATAAGACGACTTATCTGAATCATTATTATTTTATAAGTATTCTTAGTTTTTTGATGATATTTTTGCCAGCTGTGGCATATTACTCTGTGGATGCTCGAAAGGATGAGAATAAGGCATTTGAGTATATTCCAAGATGGACGATTGATTGTCTCAAGGTACTATTGGGAATAGTGTATTTCTGTGCAGGCCTAGCGAAACTGCAGCCGGATTGGTTGGTCAGAGCAATGCCACTTAAGATATGGTTACCATCAAAATATGATACTCCCCTTTTGGGTAGCCTTATGCATGAGAATTGGGTACATTATGCTTTCAGTTGGGGAGGAGCAGCTTATGATTTATTGATTCCTTTTTTGCTGCTGAATAAGCGAACTAGGAGTTTTGCATTTGTAATGGTTGTGATATTTCATGTCTTGACTCGAGTGTTGTTTCCTATAGGGATGTTTCCATATATCATGATCGTCAGTGCATTGATATTCTTCGATTCCAGAGTTCATAACAAAATACTGGAATTGCTGAGTGGTCTTTTGAAAATCAACAAGACGCAATTTGACAATAATCGTACACTCTCATACAGTAATACATCAGCTACAAAGCTTAAGAATGGCTTATTAATAGCGTTCTTTGCGCTACAAATTTTGATACCTTATAGGTTTATGGCTTATCCAGGAAATTTATTTTGGACGGAACAGGGATTTAGATTTTCATGGAGAGTGATGTTGATGGAGAAAGCAGGATATGCCAATTTCAAGGTAGTGGATGGTGTCAGTGGGAAAAGATTCTACGTAGATAATTCGGATTTCTTGACCGCCCAACAGCAAAAAATGATGAGTACTCAACCCGATATGATTTTGGAGTATGCTCACTTTTTAGGGGATAAGTTTGCTAGGGATGGGCATCAGAATATAGAAATTTTTGTAGAGAGTTACGTAGCGCTCAATGGCCGACCAAGTAGATTATATATAGATCCAAAAGTAGACTTAATGAAGGAGACGGAAGGATTTGAAAATAAGGAATGGATATTGCCATTCTAAAAATAGCTTCTCAAAATATACAAACATAACTATTGAACATAAAAACTAATATATCATTCTTTTTTTTGCTTGTATCGGCTCAATTTTTAATTGGGCAGCATACGCTATCAGGAAAGGTTAAAAACCAAAATACAGGTAAGGCTGTAACGGGTACAGAAGTATATAATCAACAGACGGACGAAGTAGTATTTACAAATCCAAATGGTTACTACGAATTCACAAACTTGGAGGAGGGTATATATGATATTACGTTATTCACCTTTGACTATAATACTCAGTCTAAAGCTATCGAAATAAGTTCAGATGCTTCGCTCAACTTTGATTTAGAACCTTTATCTCAACAACTCACAGAGGTAGAGATCATAGCGAAGAAAGCAGAATTCTTTGATATTCGTCGACTAAGACCCGTGGAGGGGACATCGATATTTGCAGGTAAGAAATCTGAAGTTGTTTTGCTTGATCAGGTGGTCGCTGGAGTTGCTTCTAACACAGCAAGACAGATATATTCACAAGTGGTGGGATTGAATATCTATGAGAGTAATGATGCTGGGTTGCAGTTAAGTATCGGTGGTAGAGGGTTAGATCCGAATCGAACAGCAAACTTCAATACTCGTCAAAATGGATATGATATCAGTGCCGATGTACTGGGATATCCTGAGAGTTATTATTCGCCTCCAGCCGAAGCATTATCAGAGATACAGGTGATACGTGGAGCTGCCTCTCTTCAATATGGAACACAGTTTGGCGGATTGATCAACTTCAAAATGAAGAGTCCCGTCAGAAGCAAAAAGATCGAATTGATATCAAGACAAACATTAGGTTCTTTTGGACTTTTTACATCTTTCAACAGTATTGGAGGCACTGCTGGTAAGGTCAGTTATTATACGTATTTCAATTACAAGAGAGGAGATGGTTACAGAGATAATTCGGAATTTGATTCGAAGAACTTTTATGGGTTTATTAATTACAAATTAGGTGAGAAGACAAATATCTCCGTAGAGGGAACGTATCTTAAATATCTGGCAAAACAAGCAGGGGGATTGACCGATGCACAGTTCGCAGCTACACCGAGATTGAGCACTAGAGACCGGAACTGGTTTGAGGTAGATTGGAAACTGTATTCTGCAAAGTTGAACCATAAATTTTCTAATAAATCTGAGTTAGACTTTATGGTATTTGGATTGGATGCAGAGCGTAACTCTGTAGGTTTTCGCGGTAATCCAATCAATCTTAATAGCAATCCAATTACTGAAATAGATGAGCAAGATGCATCAGGCAACTATGTACTGCCAAGAGATTTATTAAGAGGTCGTTTTAATAACTGGGGGCTGGAGTCCCGGTATTTATCAAGATATAAAATTGGTAAACGAGATGGGGTATATCTCATAGGAGCCAAATTTTATAAAGCCAACAATACAAGCATCCAAACTGCTGGCACAAATGGACCTGATGCCAATTTCTCAAAAGCTGATGATCTGTTTCCAGAATATGCGAACCAATCTAGCTTCGTATTTCCGAATTTGAATGCTTCCGTATTTGCAGAGAATATTTTTTTCTTAAACGAAAAGCTATCTATAACCCCAGGGTTCCGGTTCGAGTATATCAAGACAGAAAGTGAAGGAAAATATCAACAAATCAACTTTGACAATGCAGGAAATGTAATTAGTCAGGAAGAACTAGGGGATAACAATGAACTAGAAAGGAAATTTGCACTTCTTGGAATCGGAGCGAGTTATAAACCAACCAAAAATGCAGAGTTTTATGCCAATATCTCTCAAAATTATAGATCAGTAACATTCAGTGATATTCGTGTAGTCAGTCCTACTTTTATTATCGATTCATTGATTACAGATGAGAAAGGATTTACAGCTGATTTAGGGCTAAGAGGTAGGTGGCTGAAGTATCTAGCCTTCGATGTGGGGGCTTTTGCACTCCAATACAATAATAGGATAGGAATCCTTCTCGACTCTCGGGCTAATCGTGTGCGGAAGAATATTGGTACAGCGTTTATATATGGGATTGAAGCCTTTGCAGATTGGAATATGGCAGAAACATTCTTAAAAGACAACAAAAAGGTGAAGTTGAATATATTCATAAATACGGCTCTTACGGATTCGGAATATATAGCCTCTGAAGAAAACAATGTCAAAGGCAATAAGGTAGAGTTCATCCCATCAGTAAACTTCAAAGCGGGTATAAGGTCGGGATACAAAAACTTGCTTTTTAGCCTTCAGTATTCTAGCCTGTCAAACCAGTTCACAGATGCAGAAAATAGCTCTGCCCCGGAGGAAGGAGATAGTAGAAGTGGCGTTATTGGTGAGATTCCTGGATATAATATTCTTGATTTTTCTATGTCGTACAAATTTAAGAAATTCATCTTGGAGTCAGGCCTGCTTAATATATTAGACAATCAATACTATACAAGACGGGCTACAGGTTATCCTGGTCCTGGAATTATCCCAAGTGACGGGAGAGGGGTTTATTTGACGTTGGGGGTTAGGATATAGGGTAAAGTTTAGAATACGGGTTTTAGCTGAATTATAAGGCAGAGATGTTTTATGGTATTCGTTGTCATATTATAAAAAACAAAATATATAACCTCCTTTTATTACCCTTTCCTTACTTTAGCGTTTTATTAAGAACTTATAGAACGTACACTTCGTCTCCCAAATATGTTAAAAATCGATTTTTTTATAATGAGCATCAGAAAATTACTATTCGTTTTATTGATTCTTGGATTTGGGTCACTGAATATATCTGCTCAGAACGTGATGCAGAAAAGAGCTAAAGTAGAGGCACTCAATAGCGCTCTTCACTTTGCGAATGAAAGTTCACATGGGATGCTGATCGTCCACAGAATGCTAGAGAACTATAATCAGGACATCAATAAGTATGTAGATCTAGAGAGTTTTAAAATCAACTTTTATACAAATAAGGATCTTCCTAAAAACATTTTCGACGATCCTGAAAATTGGTTTTACGATACTTCTCCTTACGAATGGTGCGATATAGCAGTTGAATCTGCCAAAAAAACTCAATATACTAATAGTGACAAAGTCATCAAGACCTTGACCACCATGAAGGCTATCCTGACGGATATTAACCAGTTGAGATTTGACCTCGATAACGCAATCATAGAGAAAGACTTGACAGATACTATCTTGCTGAATATGGTATATGCTGAACTAGAAAGAGGCGTAGCGCTGTATGATAACTTCTATAATCTACACAAACGATTGACATCAGATGTTGGTGCTGCATTCAAAAGTGTAAGACCTACTGTGGCAGAAGTACAATTTCCAAAGCTGTACGAATCTATGGTGAAAGTCTACTTGAGTACTAAAGCTATTCTAATCTCTATAAGAGAAAAAGAGGATGAAAATCTAGATAAGCAGATGGAATTTCAAGAAACCTCTGTAAACGCGTTTAAGAATTTGGATTTAGCCAGTTTTGGGTCTACTAGACTCACAAGCAGAAAAGTAGAAAGAATAAAAGCTAACCTCGAAGAACAGGGGAAACTTTCCATTGCTTCAATTAAAAACTTTTATAATACTGCAGAGGTACCAGAAGAATATAAACAATACGGAAAGTTCTATTACTACTATAATTCTGACTTAATCAACAAGTATAATAGATATGGAAATGGAATAGTGTTCGAGCTTAATAATATGATCTCTTATCTTGATATTCCAGTATTATTATTCACAGAATTACCTCATTACTTCAAAGTAATATATCCTAAGAAACTAGAAAAAATAGCTTATCTTTCAGCTTCGGATTCTAAGATCACACGACTCCCTATCATATTGAAGGATCGAGAAATTCAGATGAGTACTAGGAAAATAAAAGTAGATAGTCTCAAATTCGAAGTAGCTTTATATGACCACATGATTGAGGACGGTGATGTGATTTCACTGAATTTTAATGGAGACTGGATAGTAGAAGAATTGCTTCTTACATCAAAGCAAAAGAAGCTCAAACTAATGCTCAATAAAGAGGGCAAAAACTATTTTATTCTGCATGCTAATAGTGTAGGAAAAAGGCCGCCAAATACGATGGCCGTCGATTATTATTATCGAGGATTTAAAAAGCAGATCATCTTAGAGTCTGACTTAAATGTAAGCGAGATGATAGAAATAGAATATGTGAATGAATGAATGACTAAGTCGGCTTTTTAGATAGCTTTGTTATGTAAACAGCCACTTAAACTCAAAAAACTAAATTAGTTGAGTCTTATACTCCAAGGATTATTATTAGGATTGACTTTAGCGATTTTGCTAGGTCCCATCTTTGTTACACTTACGCAGCTTGCATTAGAGAAAGGGGCAAGAGCAGGTATGGTGGCAAGTTCTGGTGTATGGGTGAGTGATTTTATCATCATTACACTTTGTTTTCTGTTTGTCCAAAAAATCAATAACTTAGTCCAAGATGTCACTTTTACGTATTGGATGGGACTAATGGGTGGATTTATACTTATTGTGTTTGGAATCGGAGCATTTCTTAATGAAAGTACCATAGAATTCAAAAAGACCAAACACTCTACAAACGATTATGTTAGTTTTTGGACAAAAGGATTTCTTGTCAATACTGTGAACCCATTTACCTTTGTTTTTTGGATTGGAGTGATATCTACTTATGTGATTAAAGAGAAAATAACCAACACTGAAGCAATCGTTTTCTTTGCATCTATTATGTCTGTGATAATGGTAACGGATACTGCAAAGGTGTTCTTGGCAAAAATGATAAGAACAAAGCTCAGACAAGAGCATTTTAATATATTTACAAGAATAGCTGGTGTAGGGCTAATTATTTTTGGAATAGTATTACTAGCAAAAAGCCATGTGTTTTAATTTTATATTTAGCAAATTGATACAGAAAATGGTAAGGAACATCTCAAAATTGGACATTCCTAATTTATCATTCGACATTCCAAATATCGTCCGCCAATATGTCACTTGAATATCCTTGGTATAAATTATGTACAATACTATAAGGACTTACTATCTTTGTATTCCAGTTACTTCAAAAAATAGATAATCATCGGCATGCCGAACAAAATAAATATCCATGTTTAAATTAATCAAGAATCTCTTTGGTACCAAGTATGATCGTGATGTAAAGCTTTATTCTCCTGTAGTGGAGGAAATTAACAAGCACTTCGCAACTTATGAAAATATATCGAATGATGACTTGAGAAATAAAAGTCTCGAATTCAAAAAAAGGATAGCAGACCACCTAGCAGGTGTCGATTCTGATATAGCGGCACTTAACGAACAGTCTGCCAATGAGACAGACTTGAACCAAAAAGAAGAACTTTTTATCAGGATAGATGAACTTAAGAAAGATAGAGATAAGCATCTTGAAGAGGTACTGAAAGTAATATTGCCGGAAGCGTTCGCAGTAGTAAAAGAAACTGCTAGTAGATTTACGAACAACGATACGATGGTAGTCACGGCTACAGAACATGATCGTGAATTAGCGGCTAAGAAGAACTATGTAATTATCAATGGGGATAAAGCTATTTATCAAACATCTTGGCTAGCTGCAGGTGGCGAAGTAGAATGGAATATGGTACACTATGATGTACAACTTATCGGTGGCATGGTACTTCATGACGGTAAGGTAGCGGAGATGCAAACGGGAGAGGGTAAGACATTAGTTGCCACCTTACCAGCATATCTTAACGGGTTAACAGGCCAAGGAGTACACGTAATTACAGTCAATGACTATCTCGCCAGAAGGGATAGCGAATGGGTAGGACCGATTTTCGAATTCTTACTATTGACCATAGATTGTATAGATAAGTATCGACCGCATTCTGATGGTAGAGTACAAGCATACAAAGCCGATGTTATTTATGGTACAAACAATGAGTTTGGTTTTGATTATCTAAGAGATAACATGGTAAAGTCCGCGTCAGAAATGGTGCAAGGCAAGCATCATTACGCTATGATTGATGAGGTAGATTCTGTATTGGTTGATGATGCGAGGACGCCATTGATTATTTCAGGACCTGTACCAGAAGGATCAGAAGAACAAGAATACCAAGAGCTAAATCCAAAGGTAAAAAGCCTAATGGATGAGCAAAAGAAATTGGCTACTACATATCTAGCGGATGCTAAAAGGCTCATCAAAGAAGGAAAAGATGGCGTAGAAGAAGGAGAAGCAGGAATAGCACTTTATAGAGCGCATAAAGCATTGCCAAAATATAGACCTCTTATTAAGTTTTTGAGTGAGGAGGGCGTAAAAGTGCTCATGCAGAAGGCAGAAAACCACTACATGCAAGAGCAAAACAAACACATGCATATAGTTGACGCTCCTTTGTTATTCACAATCGATGAGAAAAACAGAAATGTAGAATTGACGGATAACGGAATCGATTATCTTTCAAGAGGAGAGAATGATTCTAACTTCTATGTGATGCCAGACATCGCTACGGAGATGCAAATGCTCGAAGATAGAGAGCAAGAAGATGGGGTTAAATATAAAGAAGAAAAAGAGACTTTGGTGAACGATTATTCTATCAAAAGTAGAAGATTACACTCTGTCTCTCAATTGCTAAAAGCATACACACTATTCGAAAAAGATATCGAATACGTAGTTATGGACGGTTCTGTAAAGATCGTCGATGAATCTACGGGTCGTATGATGGAAGGTAGAAGATATTCTGATGGCCTTCACCAGGCATTAGAGGCAAAAGAAAATGTAGAGTTAGGTGATATCACTCAGACATATGCGACAGTAACATTACAGAACTATTTCAGAATGTATCACAAACTGTCTGGTATGACGGGTACTGCCGAAACTGAAGCAGGAGAATTCTGGGAAATATACAAATTGGATGTAGTAGTAATCCCTACGAACAGACCAATCGTAAGAGACGATAGAGATGACCTGATATACAAGACGGCAAGAGAAAAATTCAATGCAGTAATCGAAGACATTATCGATCTTACCGGAAAAGGCAGACCTGTTCTTGTGGGTACTACTTCAGTAGATATATCAGAGATGTTGAGTAGAATGCTGAATCTTAAAGGGATCAAGCATAATGTACTGAATGCAAAGCAACACCAAAGAGAAGCGGATATCGTAGCTGAAGCGGGTAGACCAGGTAATGTAACTATCGCCACTAACATGGCAGGTAGAGGAACAGATATAAAGCTTACCGATGAGGTGAAAGCTGTAGGTGGACTAGCGATCGTAGCTACTGAAAGACATGATTCTAGACGTGTAGATAGACAATTAAGAGGTAGAGCAGGTAGACAAGGAGATCCAGGAGGTTCACAATTTTATGTGTCGTTAGAGGATAACTTGATGCGTCTTTTCCAATCTGAGCGAATTGCAGGATTGATGGATAAAATGGGACACGTAGAAGGTGAAGTGATCCAAGCGGGAATGGTAACAAAATCTATCGAAAGGGCTCAAAAGAAAGTAGAAGAAAACAACTTTGGAATCAGAAAAAGACTTCTTGATTATGATGATGTAATGAACATCCAAAGAGAAGCAATCTATGAAAAGAGAGATCACGCACTTCATGGAGACAGACTATCTGTAGATCTTAATAATATGTTCGAAGGGTTGACAGAATCTATCGTAATGGATAATCGTCACGCTGGTAATTATGATACATTCAGAAATGACTGTATGACGATGTTGAGTATTGATCCAGAAATCACAGATGACGAGTTCAGAAGTATGAATGAAGATCAATTGGTCGACAAATTCTTGTATGAAGTGTCTATCGCATACCATAGGAAAACAGAAATGATTAATAAAGGTATGCTTCCGGGATTCATACAAACAAAAGAATCACATGGAGATAGATATAAGAGGATTGCGATGCCATTTACCGATGGTAGATCTAAGCAGCTCAATATATCAGCGGACCTTAACGAAGGGATAGCATCAGAAGGGAAGTCAATTATGATAGATATCGAGAAGGCTGTGACATTGGCTCTTATCGATGACAACTGGAAAGAGCACCTCAGATCTATGGATGAATTGAAAGATTCTGTTCAGTCCGCTTCGTTTGAGCAGAAAGATCCATTGGTTATCTATAAAATGGAGGCTTATAAACTATTTGAGCAGCTTATCTACAAGGTAAATAGAGACGTAATCTCTTACCTTATGAATGGTAAAATAGTTATCGCTTCACAGCAAGAAGAATTGAAAGAAGCGAAGTTGCAAAAAACGGATCTTTCTAATACTCGAATGAGTCGATCAGAACAAGCGATGAAAAAAGCTGCTGCAAATGCTGGAAGACCTGAACGTCAAAAAGTAGAAACTTTCAAAAGAGTAGAAAAGAAAGTAGGCAGAAACGAGCCTTGCCCTTGCGGAAGTGGTAAGAAGTTTAAGCAATGTCACGGGAAATAGAGCGTAGTTGTTTAGCACTTTGCTATTTATAAAATCTTGCTACGCTGATTTTGGTTTAGATTGTTTAGCATGATTTTGTATGTTGCCTATTTATGTTTTGTAATTAGGTTATTGATATTATTCTAAAATCTAGAGCTAATTTACTATGAATAACAAAAAATACGCAAAACTACTTCTTGATTATTGTCTAGAAATAAAGGCGGGTCAAAGGCTATATATCAAAAGTACGACACTCGCAGAGCCACTTATCCGTGAACTATTTAGAGAAGGAAATCGACTTGGAGCTAATATAGTAGTAGATATGACTTTTGAGGGTCAGAATAAAATATTCATGGATAATGCAGATGATGAACAACTAAAATTTGTCTCTCCAAATCATAGAGAGGCAATGAATGAATTCGACGCATACCTATACATCAAGGCACCGTTCAACCTTAGGGAAGATCAAAATATAGCTGGTGAAAAGAGGAAGAAAAGATCTGAAGGATTAAAAGAACTAAGTCAAGCGTATTTTACGAGGACGGCAAGCGGCGATATGGTACGGTCGCTTTGTTTGTATCCAACTCAAGCTAGTGCACAAGAAGCGGGCATGAGCCTTGAAGAATATACAGAATTTGTTTATCGAGCATGCAATCTACATCTTGACGATCCAAAATCTGCTTGGCTTGAAAGACGAAAAAACCAGCAAGCTATCGTTGACCACTTAAATACTGTTGATCAAGTAAGATACGTTGGTACTGGGACAGATATCACGTTTTCTACAAAAGGAAGAACATGGATCAATTCTGATGGGCGAACAAACATGCCTTCAGGTGAAGTATTTACTGGGCCCGTTGAAAATACAGTGAACGGAGTTGTTCATTTTTCTTACCCATCTATATTTATGGGTGTCGAAGTGCAGGGTATTACATTAGAAGTAAAAGAAGGTGTAGTTGAGAAATGGAGTGCAGAAAAAGGAGGTGAAATTCTTGATCAAGTATTTGAGATTGATGGAGCTAGAATGTTCGGGGAAGTAGCGATAGGTACAAATTACAATATCCAAATTCCTACAAAAAACATTTTGTTTGATGAAAAAATTGGCGGTACTGTCCACATGGCTGTAGGTCAATCTTATAAACAAACGGGAGGATTAAACAACTCAAGCATTCACTGGGATATGATCGCTGAAATGAAAGATGGCGGTCAAATCTTTACAGATGGTAAACTAATCTATGAGTCTGGTAAGTTTTTATTCTGGAACTGCTCGTGAGTAAACGAGTTTTAATATTTAAATTCTCCGATGCTTGCGTCGGAGTCATAAAAAGATGTTTTTGCATAAAAACGCCTTATCACAAAAAAGATCCGAATACCGACCTT
>JBLHWH010000167.1:0-13779 GCA_047628935.1 Halioglobus sp.
AACAAATAACTTCGCAAAACCCTGTAATAAATCTTCCATAATATCTTTTTGCTAAGTTATTGTATTTTTACCTTGGCACATCATTTTGAGACTTAGCCGCAGATATTAGTGCAAAATCAAAGAGTTACAAATAAACCAAATTCTTACTATTCCTTTACACCCCAATTCGTACATTTACATTTCACCAAAATAGATAACCCTGCAACTCATAGATAAATATAATCGTACCATAGACTATCTCCGAATAGGAATAACAGATCGGTGTAATCTGAGGTGCAGATATTGCATGCCTGCCGAAGGGATTAATTTTTCGGAAAGGAAAGATCTGTTGACTTACGAGGAGATTATTAGGTTGGCAAAGATTTTCAAGTCTCTTGGCGTAAATAAGGTTCGATTAACTGGAGGTGAGCCATTTGTGCGAAAAGACATCGACCAACTATTGAGGTCTTTGAGTGATCTATTTCCTAATGTTCGTATTACTACCAATGCAACGCGTCTTAATGTTCCGCTTCTGAAGGAGATAGGAATCAGTGGACTCAATATTTCTTTGGATTCATTGAATAGGGATAAATTCTTTATGATTACACGTAGAGATGAGTCTGTGAAGGTAATGGCGAATATTCATGAATGTATCAAGCAAAAGCTCCCAATCAAAATCAATATGGTCGTGATGCGAGGGGTGAATGATATGGAGATTCTTGATTTTGTGGATTTTGGTATTCAACATGGTGTGGAAGTGAGATTCATAGAGGCTATGCCTTTCAATGAAGGAGATGGCAATAGAGATGTATTTATGTCTGCTATAGAAATGCTAGAACTGATTCAAACAAAATACCCTGAAGCGAAACAATATGATGACCTAAAACCGAGTTCTGCAATACATTATTTGATTGGTGACGCTCGTTTTGATATTATTCCTGCTTATAGCCGATCTCTTTGTGGGACTTGCAATCGTATCCGTTTGACTCCCAAAGGAGAACTATTGAACTGTCTTTATTCTCAATCTGGTACTGAGCTTCGAGATTTACTAAGAGATGAAAATGTGACAGATCAAGAAATCACTGAAGTCATTCAGGAAAGTGTCTTTCATAAATTAAAAGATGGATTTGAGGCGGAGAAGGAAATGACAACTGATGTATTTAGAAGTATGACAACTATTGGCGGATAATTGGTCTAGATTGATATTTGAAATAGTCATCGGTACAAATTATAAAAAGAAATATGATATCTGTTTCAGACGCTCTTGATTTTGTACTTTCTACTTCTCTAAACTACGGTCAAGAAATTGTACTCTTAGAAGAAGCAATCGGTAGGATCTTAGGTGAGGACATCTTGTCTGATCGTGCATTTCCACCGTTTGATCGTGTGACTATGGATGGAATTGCTATAGATTTTGAATCTTTAAAAAATGAAAATCAGAAATATCCTATCGAAAGCATCGCACCTGCTGGCAGTCCACAAATAAGTTTAGTTGATAATACAAAGTGCATCGAAGTGATGACAGGTGCAGTACTTCCTTCGGGAACAGATACCGTTATTCGTTATGAGGATTTAGATATTATCGATGATTCATGCACAATTCTTTCAAAAGTTAAAAAAAGACAAAACGTACATAAGCAAGGAAGTGATTATTACGTGAATTCACTTTTACTAAGTAAAGGACACAAGATAAAGGCAATAGATATCAATGTCCTAGCTACTGTTGGAAAGTCGTCTATAGTAGTTCGTAAATTGCCTACTGTAGCTATTTTATCTTCGGGCGATGAATTAGTATCCGTAAATACTACACCTCTTCCTCATCAGATAAGAATGTCCAATGTTCACATGCTTGTTTCGAGACTTAGAGAGCTAGGTCTAAATAGTAAGCATTTTCATATAGCTGATAATAAATCTGAGATAGAGAATACCCTTAATACTCTAATCAATCAATACGATGTGATCTTAATGAGTGGTGGCGTATCTATGGGGAAGTTTGACTTCATCCCCGAATCGTTGGTATCACTAGGGGTAGAATGTCTCTTTCATAAAGTGGCACAAAGACCGGGCAAACCGTTTTGGTTCGGCAAAAGTAAGGATGTAACCGTATTTGCTTTTCCTGGAAACCCTGTATCAACTTTAGCTTGTTTCCATAAGTATTTTATTCCTTGGTTAGCAAAGTGTACGGAGCAGATATATTGCTTACCATCAGTTATCCTGCGCACAACGACATCATTTAAGCCGAATCTTACTTTTTTTGCACAGGCAAAGATTAAATTTGAAAATGGGAAGATTTATGCTGATATTTCAAAAGGAAATGGATCTGGAGATATGGTTCATCCCACAATAATGGATGGATTTATAGAACTACCTCGTGGAAAAGATGTTTATGAAGAAGGAGAAGTGTATTCATTTATTCCTTTCCACTCAATATTAAAATAAGAAGTAGAAATGAAAAAAGAGCTTTCACATATAGATGAAAAGGGAAACCCCAGAATGGTTGATGTTAGTCATAAAAAGACGTCTGAAAGATTAGCGTCTGCAAGTGGCAAAGTAGTAATGAGTGACGACATTATCAATAAATTAAGGGAAGATGGATATAGCACTAAAAAAGGATCGATTCCTCAGACAGCAATAATCGCCGCTACGATGGGTGTCAAAAATACATACAATACAATACCCCTCTGCCATCAAATACCGATTACATCATGTAGGGTAGCTGTAGAACCAACTGATTATGGTTTCAAGATAAAATGTACTGTCAAAACTATTGGACAAACAGGAGTTGAAATGGAAGCGCTCCACGGCGTTAGTGTTGCAGCCCTTACTGTTTATGATATGTGCAAGGCACTAGGTCATGAAATGTATATAACAGATATTCAATTAGATCAAAAAAGTGGTGGCAAGAATGACTTCAAAAGGTAAACATCAAAAACATCCTAAATTAGTAAGATCAAACGTAGGTCACTACCATAGGTGTGAATGGTCTATTTATGGCACTAACTGTGACGGTATAAAACTGTTTTTTGATCAAATATCTAGTCAACTATCAGACATGAACTTTCTGTACGTAGATGCGGACCATGGCGAATCAGAAAAAGATACACATCACCATATTGGCAAAAAACAATTTTCTATAAATAAAGTCCAGTCTTGGAATGAGTTTGATGATAGGTCAAATACTAATCAATCTGATGCAGCTTTTGTGAATGGTAATCATTATTTAGCAAGTCGTCAAATAGTAATTATTGATCTCAGTAAGAAAGATTCGCTAAAAAGAAGAGAGGATCAGTTGAGTAATGTTTCAATGGTCATCGTTGAGAATTCTGATGAAGAAATATTTGATTTCGTAAAATCTAGAATGACAGAAGACACATTAGTGTTTAAAAGAACTGACATAAAGGGAATTATCGCCAATATTGCGAGATTAATTAATAAAGGTAAGCCAAAGCTGAAAGCCCTAATCTTGGCAGGCGGAAAAAGCCAACGTATGGGTTTTGATAAATCTCAAATCGAATATCACAAAGGAGTAACTCAAGAAGAGCACCTATATGAATTATTGAGTAATAAAGGTATAGAGTCCTATATATCAAAAAAGTACGATTACACTTCGAGTAGTCTACATCAACACATCATTAAAGACCGACTAGTGGATATGGGACCGTTTGGGGCGATTATCTCAGCTATGATGACAGATCCAAATTCTGCTTGGTTAGTTTTAGCTTGTGATCTTCCATTTTTGGATGAAGTACTTCTTGATAGACTTATACAAGCAAGAAAAACAAGTAAATTTGCGACCGCCTACAGAGGAATTGAAAATCCATTTCCGGAACCATTGATTGCTATTTACGAACCGAGAGCTTATCAGAAGTTTTTATCTTTTCTGTCTCTGGGGTATGCATGTCCGCGTAAAGTGTTGATCAATTCAGATATTGAAGAGATTGTGTTAGAGGATATGGATGCCATAATCAATGCCAATACTCCCGAAGAAATGGAACGTGCAAAAACAAAATTGGCTAATGGATAAATCTCGATATGTAAGGCAGACCTTATTAAGTAGAATAGGGGAGAGTGGCCAGGATAAGTTGCTTAGCTCTTGTATTGCAGTGGTTGGATGCGGTGGGTTGGGATCTATTGCTGCACCTTATCTCGCTGGCGCAGGAGTAGGTAGATTGATATTAATTGATGGAGACATTCCAGATGTCAGTAATCTACATAGGCAAGTATTTTTCTTCGAGGAACCATCTCAAAAAACTAAAGCAACATTATTGGCAGAACATATCAATAGATTGAATAGTGGTATAGAAGTTATTGTTTTCAATGAAATGATATCAAAATCAAATATCGCACAGTTACTTGATGGTTCAGACATAGTTCTTGAATGCACAGATAATATTCAAGCAAAGTATTTAGTCAACGATTTTTGCCATTTGAATAATATTACAGTTGCATATGGAGCTATTTACAAGTATGATGGATACGTTTCACTTTTTGAAAACATCGACTCTTATTCAATTCATTTAAGAGATATATTTCCTATTCCTAATGATGATATACCTACTTGTTCGGAGGTAGGTGTTTTGGGCACTTTAGCTGGCTTGATAGGTATATTACAGGCGAACGAAGCTATTAAATACATCACTAAAGCGGGGGATTCATTGATTGGCAGATTACTATCCTATGATATTTTGACTAATAATCAAATGAAGCTTAAGTTGAAAAAAGCTTGGGATGGAGACATTACTGAAGTTTTTGAATCATCAAGTTATTCAATGTCACTTTTTTGTGACGTACCAGAAATTAGCTTGGCATCGGTTTTAGAGAATCGAGACAAATACGAGCTTATATCGATACTTGAAGATGACGAACATTATGATATTGATAGTCAAGTGAATAGGCAGCCCTTTAGCAAGTTCAATTTAGACAATTGGGAGCATTTATCAGACAAGATGCATGTATTTTATTGTATGTCTGGGATACGGTCAACTCAATTAGTTCTGAATTTAAGTGGAAATAAAAAGAATGTTTTCTCACTAAAAGGTGGGCTTAGAGAATATTTGAATTGATTTTTAATCCATAGAAAGCCGTATCACTGTTTTTGTTCCTAGTGAACTATTATTCTTATCTACAAGATCATCAATTACGATTGCACTGGCTGTTCCACCTTTACCAAAGCTAAGAATATCCAATCGCTCCTTGGTCGTATTAATCCCTGATGATACATATTTTTCTCGATTCTTTAGCATCTTCTGAGCGGCTGCATTTCTTCCAATTCCATTATCTTGTATCGTAATAACAAGCGCATTGTCAATAAGGTCATAATTACTATAAAGCCTACATACTCTAACTTTATGAAAGAGTTCATGCTTGAATGAGTTCTCTATTATAGGTTGAATTAACAGAGGAGGAATGAAGAGAACATCCTTATTTTCTTCAATTTCTTCAGAAATATTCAATTCAATTTCTACTTTATCTTTAAATCTTAATTTTTCGAGATCAATGTATAGTTGTATAAATTCAAGTTCTTGTTTTAATGTAATAATGTTGCCCTTAGAATACTCGAAGAATATAAATATTATCTTTGATACTAATTAATGATTTATTCAAAAATAACATTAATATTATTCAACTCAAAAAAGAAAACGAAGTTATCTATAAATCAAGAAAAGCAAATGAAAAATGAATCATTAGTTAAAATAGAGGAAAATCATGTTTTAATTCCTAAAGAGTTATATGAATACTTAGACAAGCAAAATAATTTAATTATATATACAGATGCTAACCCAAACCGATTAAGAATTAGAAAACACTCTCAATCAATTAAGGAGATTGCTAGAAAATTATTGATGTTAGGGAAAAATGGAATTCACAAAAAAATTACTTTTTTAGATGAATTTAACAATATGGCGAGATATAAAATAAGTAACAATAAAGCTTCTTTAGGTCATTATCGTATAGCTAACTACGATACTTTCTTTTTACTAATTGCCCAAGATGAATATGTAGATTCAAAAAGTCGTCAAAATACTTGGAAAGATATAGAGAACTATCATGAACATCTAAAATCAGAGAATCAAAATATAGAAGCACGCATGGTAAGCCAATATCTTAAGGATAAGATGAAAGAATTCTCACCAGAGTCTGTATTAGAGATGGGATGTGGTGCAGGTAGAAATCTGGAGTGTATTCAAAAAGGAATTCCAACTTGTACTATTAATGGTTTTGATATTAATCCTGTGGCAATAGAAGTGGCTAACGATCAGACAAAAGAACCAAAAGACATCAAAGTTGCAAGTATCTATGAAACAAGTCATATCCCTTCGCAATCAGTAGATATTGATTTCTCAGCAGGGGTGTTAATGCATATTCCAGAGGACAAGGTTGGTGATATTATTAAAGAGATGAATAGAATAGCTAAAAAAGTAGTTCTTCATTTTGAACTTCATGGTCCAAGCCATACTTTCGACTATCATAGGTATCCCAGAGATTATGAAAAAAAATACATTAATCTCTTTCAAAACAAAGAATCTTTTACTTACGAGGTTTTTTCAAAAGATGACTATAGAAGTAAAGGTACAGGTTCATTTAATCATTGCTTATTGGTAAATAAGATTTAAGTTACATATTAGGTTTTACTTAAAATCAATCAGTATAAATATTGGGTATTAAGATCCTGATAGAAATGCTCGCTTTACTTTTGCCTCTCAATGGGGCAAAACTCGGGAGGCCTATACAAGTCGATCAACATCGGTACAGTAATTACCCGCTGTAGATACTCGCATCACGAATATCTGCTATATTGTATCTCATTATCTAACTCTTGTAATTATTGTCTGAATTATAGGGGCTGAATCAGCACAACTTAAAACACCTGTATTGTTTAATCAACTTTGCACGTCACATATATAACGAGAATTGAAGTATTTTATAGAAAAGTGCAAAAATAAATGGAGTGCAAAATTTCTTAACCTGATTTATATAGCATTAACATTGAAGAAAACTATTTTGGACAATCCTGATAAGAATTATGGACATCTTGTTGAAAAGATAAAACAGACGAGTACTCTTCTATTGTCCCAGTCAATTGGGACTCTAAGAAATTACAGGCTCTTAAAAATAGACTAGTAAAATATAGTGATGCAATCTGGGTGTTCCTTGATTATATTGTTGTGCCTCCTGATAACAATGGTTCCGAAAGAGCAATACGAAATGTAAAGGTTAAACAAAAAGTCTCAGGACAATTTAGATTGGAAAATGGCGCTCACCAATTTGCCATCCTTAGATCTGTTTATGATACTGCAAGAAAAAATAACAAAAAACCTTTCGATATCTTTAATTTGATTGCTAATTCTATTTCTGGGTAGTTACAAATAATTACATGTACCTTTATTATATAATTGAATACTGAATTTGAATATTTTTAAAAAATTATTATCCTTTTTTCTATTATCAATCTATGTGCTTACAAGTGCTCATGGGGCGAAATTGCATTGTCAAGATAATAATCATAAACATGCAGAACATAGTCATGATCACCATCATCATCATGACCATGATGGGAGCCATCTAATCTCTGTTTCTCATGTTTTATTTCATTCTGTAGTTCACTTTATCGAGCATTTAGCGCATAGCCATGATAGTTGTCTCAAGGTATTAGTTGTCGATAACGATAATTCCAACAATTACAACTTTGATATAGCTGTATTATGGACTAATCGAATTAAGTTTTCAGAGTTTAATCTCAAATGCTATTCATATAGTATTATTAATGGATATTCTAATGTTTATTTAATCAATTCCTCCTTGCGAGGGCCCCCTCTATTGTGTAAATAAGGCTGTTTTTATTGCTTACTCGACGTTTGGCGTTATCGCGAAGGGTAGGCACATTTATTTATTACACAATCAATATAATGAATCGTATATTATATCTAATTATGGGTATCTGTCTTTGCACAGGTATCATAAGCTGTCATAGTCATGGTGAAGAGGGGCATAGCCGTGAAGGTGACGCTGCTCATGCACACGAAGTAGAATATCCAACTAATGCACATACCGGCTGGACTTCTAAAACTGAAATATTTGTTGAATATCCTGTCTTAGCGGTTGGAAAAATTTCAAAATTTGCAGCTCATTTCTCCTCTATGGCAACATTTAAACCGCTCACTATTGGCCAATGTGAAGTCAAATTACTGCGAAACAACAAGCGGCAAATTAGCGGTATTGTGGATGGTCCTTCATCCCCAGGTATTTTCAGACCTGAAATTACACCTACTGAAGCTGGTGTCTATGATCTTGCATTCTACATAGAAAGTGAATCTATCAAGGATACTATTATTGTAAAGGATGTAATGGTATACAAATCAGAACATGATGCCATTCATGAATTTGCAGTAGAAGGAGAAGACAATGATGTTTCTTTTTTAAAAGAGCAAGCATGGAAAATCGATTTTGCTGTAACTCCTGCAGAAAGAAAGGAAGTGCCCAATATCATCCGTGCGTCCGGTGAAGTCTTACCTATAGAAAGTGATGAGGAATCAATCTCGGCAACTACGAGTGGTATCATTATTTTTAAAAGTAGTAATCTTTTGGAAGGTCAAAATATAAGTAAAGGGAGTTCTCTATTTGTAGTAAATAATGACAAAATGATCTCTTCTAACCTCTCTGAAAAGTATGCTGTACTTAAAGCAAATCTTCTTCAAAGTCAAACTAATCTAGAAAGATCTAAGGACCTACTGGAAAAGGGTATAGTTTCTCAGAAGAAATACGATAACAGAAATCGACAATACCAAGTGGATCTTGCAGGATTTGAGACTATGACTAAAAACTATAGCTCTGGTGGCATGGTTCTGAAAGCACCAACTTCAGGCATCTTAATGAATCTCCACGTAGTAAATGGTCAGTATGTAAAAGAAGGTCAGTCAATCGCTACAATATCCAGAAACAAGCACTTATTAATAGAAGCGGAAGTATCTCAAAAGTACTTTCAGGATATACCAAAGATCGTATCCGCTAATATCAAACTACCCTGGAGCAAATCCGCAATTAGTATTAATGAGTATAATGGTAAATTGGTAACTACCGCTCGAACAGCTAAGGACCATTACATTCCTGTACTTTTCAAAATTGAAAATAAGGGTGATATAATCCCAGGCACATACCTAGATATCTATCTAAAGACGAGTGATGTAACCCATGAATTAGTGATACCTAAAACTGCTTTACTCCGAGAATATGACATGTATTTCGTCTATGTTATGACTGCAGGAGAATCCTTTGAAAAGCGAAATGTTACAATTGGTATAGATGATGGTAAAATGGTGCAAATCCTATCTGGTTTGAAGGAAAATGAAATGGTGGTGACACGTGGTGTCTATGCTATAAAAATGGCATCGATGTCCTCTACTATCCCAGCTCATGGTCACGAACATTAAGAATGTTTGATCAATCTATTAACTATCAAATTTCAATAAGATGAACAATAATATAGTCATAATGTACTGCATTTTCATGGCCTATGCTATGAGTAGCTCAGCACAACAATACACACCAATCACTGTAGGAAAAGCAATAGAAATTGCACTACAGCAAGATCCATCAATGCTATTGGCTGATTTGAAAGTGTCCCAAAATGATAAACTTTCTGTAGCGGGTGTTCCCAATCAACCTACTCAAATATTCTTATCTGGAGATGAATTCAATTTCGAAGGAATATCTGGCGTGCAAAGTTTGAATATTCAACAAACCTTCAATATGCCTAAGGTGTCTCAATCATACAAGAACTACTATAAGGCACAAATGGCAAAGTCTAGCCATCTGAAGGTTTTAACAACAAAAGACATAGTCCGAAATGTAGAACTGGCTTACTTTCGATTGGTAATTACTAAGAAAGAATTGGCTCTAAGTATTGAAACGGAAACTATATACGGAGCATTTTACAATAGGTCAAAAGAAGCATATGAAAGCGGCGAAAGTAACAAGCTTCCATTCGTATCTTCTCAAACATTGTTAAAGAGAGCAAGACTTAATATAGATCATGCATCTCATGAACTAGAAATTGCTCGTGAGATATTCAATATGTGGTTAGGTCATGAAAGCAACTATGACGTTGAAACTATTGGCGATCCAATTTTACAAAATATGGATTTTGAAGAATCCAAGATAAATCCTCATCTCAGCATGTATCAATATGAAAGAGAAATAATTCAACAAAATATTGAAATGCAAAAGAGTAGGCTACTTCCTAAACTTAATACAGGGCTTAAATTACAATCTGTAAATGGAGATCTACTGTACTTCGGCTATCAAATAGGTGCAAATATACCTTTATTCAGAGGGGCAAATAACCAAAAAATAGAAGCTGCAAAAATAAGTCTAGATATTGTTGATACAGAAAGAAAGATTAAGGAACGAGAGATTAACAGAAAAACCTTAAAGCTCAAGAGTCATTTGAAGCACTTACTTGAGAAAATTGATTTTTATGATACAGAGTTATTGCCATCTATAAATGAGCAAGTTACTCTTCTAAAAGAAGCCTATCAACTGGGCGAGGGAAGTTATGTAGAGTATATGATGAGTATAGAAAGCAACAACAACCTGAAAACCGAAAGGCTGGAGATGATAGAAGATTTCTATATAAATTCTATTGAATTAAAGTATTGGACTGAAGCCAAATAATCATCAAAAATAAATATAATGCTAAATTATCTGATAAATTTTAGTTTAAAGAATAGGATGATTGTGATCGCTGGATTCACTTTAGTCCTTATATATGGAACATACACAGCTCTTAATATGGATGTTGATGTATTTCCAGACCTGACCGCTCCCACGGTTACAGTTCTTACAGAAGCACACGGAATGGCTACTGAAGAAGTAGAAAAGCTTGTGAGTTTTCCATTAGAATCTTCATTGAATGGTTCTCCCAATATCAGAAGAATTAGATCTTCCTCAGCAATGGGGATATCTATAATATGGGTAGAATTCGAATGGGGAACAGAAATCTATAAAGCCAGACAGATAGTTGCAGAAAAATTAGTGTCTGCCAAAAGTAAATTACCGCAAGGGGTTGGGGAACCCACACTTGCTCCAGTATCATCTATTATGGGTGAAATCATGATGATAGGTCTCAGCTCTGATAATATAAAAAATAGTGAGCTCAGAACAATCGCTGACTGGAATCTAAGACCACAACTACTGGCTACTAGTGGTGTTGCACAAGTCGTAAATATAGGAGGAGGATATAAGCAATATCAAATACTTGCATCTCCTGACAAAATGAAATACTTCGGTGTTTCTCTCTCCGAGCTAGAAAATGCTGCGAAATCGTCATCGGTCAATGCTTCTGGTGGCTTTATAAATGAGTATGGAACTCAATATACTATTCAGGGTGAGGGGAGAACAAACTCATTAGCCGAAATTGGATTGTCATTGGTCAAAATGAAAGGTACAAAGCCAATTCGTATCAATGACGTAGCGGAAGTGAAAATAGGTGCCGCTCCCAAAATTGGAGACGCTTCAATTATGCAAAAGCCAGCAGTCGTAATGACTGTAATGAAACAGCCCAACGCCAATACAATAAAATTAACAGAGTCCATTGATCTTGTTTTAGATGATATAGAAAAACATCTGCCCCAAGGAGTTGTTTTGAATAGACATATATTTAGACAATCAGAATTTATACAAGCATCTATTGATAATCTTCAATCAACATTACTAGAAGGAGCCCTTTTTGTTTGTATTATACTATTTCTGTTTTTGATGAACTGGAGAACAACGATCATATCTCTAGTTGCTATCCCTGTTGCATTGGTTGTGACTATTATTATTATGAAATTTCTTGGATTTACCATCAATACGATGAGCTTAGGTGGAATGGCAATTGCCATCGGTGCTTTAGTAGATGATGCTATTATTGATGTTGAAAATATCTATAAAAGATTACGGGAGAATATCATAAAACCTAAGGCAGATAGAATTGCCAGTTTGAAGATAATATATCAAGCATCAAGTGAAATTAGAAATTCCATATTGATTGCAACCTTGATTATAATAGCTTCATTTGTTCCGTTATTTTTTCTAAGTGGAATGGAAGGTAGATTACTCAAGCCATTGGGCGTATCTTTTATTATCGCCATATTTACTTCTCTCTTTGTAGCAGTAACTTTAACGCCAGTAATGAGTAGTTACCTATTGACAAATGAGCAAAGACTCAGCAAACGATCAAAAGGAAGTTTTTTAGAAAGGAAAGCAACACAATTATACAGAGTAGTATTGTCGTCAGTACTCAAGCTTCCTAAAACAATCATAACAAGTGCCGTTGTATTATTCCTCATTTCTGCTGTATTACTTACGGGATTGGGAAGAAGTTTTTTACCTGAATTTAATGAAGGTTCATTAGTAATTAGTGTAGTTACTCCTCCAGGTACATCTCTAGAAGAATCCAATAAGACTGGAGAATTAGTGGAAGAACTATTACTCGAAATGCCAGAAGTAAATAGTACTGCCAGAAGAACCGGAAGGGCAGAAATGGATGAACATGCCCAGGGTATAAACTCTTCAGAAGTAGAAGTCCCATTTATACTCAATGAAAGACCAGTTGAAGAGTTCTTTGTTGCACTACGGTCTAAATTATCCATTGTTCCAGGGGCCAATATTACAATAGGACAGCCTATAGCGCATAGAATAGACCACATGCTATCTGGAACTAGAGCGAATATTGCAATAAAGATATTTGGAGAAGATCTCAATCGTCTATTTACGACTGGGAATGATATCAAAAGAGCGATAGAAGGAATAGATGGATTAGTAGATATAAGTGTAGAGCAACAAACAGAAGTACCTCAAGTTAGCATTGTACCTAATCGGATAATGCTTGCCAAATATGGAATCAAAATGAGTGCGTTTGCTGATTTTGTAGATGTAGCCCTCGCAGGAGAACCTGTGGGACAAATATTCGAAGGGCAGAGAAGCTATGACTTAGTACTTAGATATGCTGAGGCAAATAGAGAAAGTAGCGAGGCTATTAAAAACACATTAATCGATACTTATGATGGCAAAAAAATACCATTATCATATGTAGCCGATGTAAGAATAAGTGGCAGTCCCTATTCCGTAAGTCGAGAAAATGTTCAACGAAAAATTGTTGTGTCTGGGAATGTTGCTGGCAGAGATTTGAGAAGTGTGGTAAACGATATAAAAAGTAATGTTGGTGATAAAATAGATTTACCAGAAGGATACCGAATCGAATATGGCGGTCAATTTGAAAGTGAAGAAAAAGCGACCAAATTATTACTGCTTTCTTCTATAGGAGCTATTATTTTTATACTCTTATTGCTATATGCAGAGTTTTCAGATTTTAGATTATCAGCAATTGTATTGATCAATCTTCCATTAGCATTAATAGGTGGTATTGTCATTGTCTATTTTACAAGTGGAATTATCTCTATTGCTTCGACTATTGGGTTTATTAGTTTATTTGGTATTGCCGCTCGAAATGGAATATTACTTGTGAGTAGGTATCAGGTTTTGCTGAAAGAAGGCAAGAACATAAGAGATACGATAGTAGAAGGATCAATAGATCGACTAAATCCTATTTTGATGACAGCTCTGACGACTGGATTGGCTTTAATACCATTAGCAATCGCTGGAAGTAAAGCTGGAAACGAAATACAAAGTCCAATGGCCATAGTGATATTGGGAGGTTTAGTAAGTGCCACTTTACTTAATCTACTTGTAATACCGGCTGTTTTTAGTTTGAGAAGGGCCTAATGTAAGAATTGTCGCAAGGAGTTTCTGAATATTTGG
>JBLHWH010000168.1:0-13692 GCA_047628935.1 Halioglobus sp.
AATATAGATAATAAAATACTAAAAGAATATAAAGATACAACTGCGAGTAATGGTCTCTATTTTTATGGGCAAAATGCATCTAGTTACTTAAATATTGATTCAGTTTTAAATATCATAGATAAAGGAAATGATGTCTTTATATTCTCAGAATTCATGCCCTATGACTTGAATGATACAATGGGCAATTACTACACTTCAGAACATCAGTTTTCGGACACTGTCAGGTTCAACTTCACAAGTGATAACTTAGCATTTGATTCAACACTTATATATCAGTTTGTAGACGAAGAATTCACCACACGAGCTGAAAACTATCAACTATTAAATTCAAGCTATGATTATTTAGCTGACAACTATCTTGTATCTGCAAACGATAGTCTTATCCTAATGGTCAAGATTCCATTTAAAAAGGGGAGTTTATATTTTCACGTGTTACCGCAATTGTTTTATAATTATTCCTTCAGACAGCCTCAGATGTTTTATTATACCGAAAATATTTTATCACATTTTGACCCTGAGTACATTGTATTCTTAAATACGCTTACAAGCACCGCACGTCCACCCATTGAGCACCCATTGCAATTCATCATGTCCTGTTCCCCATTAAAAACGGCATATTATCTATTTGTGATCGGTTTGTTTCTATATGCCGTATTTGGAGGTAAACGAAAGCAAAAATCGATACCAATAACAGATAAAAACGAAAATACATCACTAGAATATATAGAAACGGTCAGTCAGCTATTCTGCCAACAAGACCAACATCAGAAATTAGTAGCTCATATGAAGAGCATCTTTTATCATAAAATGGAACAAAAATATTTCATAAAAAAAGACAATCCCGAATATCTAGAAATTCTAACAAAGAAGTCTAAAATACCTAAATCGGATTTGCAATATATTCTTGATAGATTCCGAAATCTTGATGAGAACTATACGTTCGGAGGAGATCAATTGGTCAGCCTCAACATGAGACTGGAACAGGTATATGCATTTAATAATAATAAAAGTTCAGGGAGCAATCCCTAACGAAAGTATGTGCGTTTACAAAAGTAAACAACACTTATATACAAGTATTCTTCTTCCCTGAACTTCTAACCTAAGCAGTTCAGTGAAGAAACCAAAAGAAAAAAAGTAAAACCTATGATAGACAAATACAACGAACTTACGCCTTCAGAAGGACAAAATAACCCAAATACTGACAATAGAGACGTGGATTCTAATTTAGACTCAACTAATCTTGATGCTCCATCAATTCAAGCAGCTACCCCAACAGACTATGTATCATCTAGGTATCAAGTAAGTGCGGAGATGAATTACTTCATGGAGAAAGTACGTGCAATCAAAGATGAGTGCAAAAAAATGGTCGTCGGCCAAGAAGAAAATATTGAGCTCATATTGACTTGTATTCTAGCCGGAGGGCATGTTTTGTTGGAAGGTGTACCCGGAATAGCTAAGACATTAACAGCTAAGGTTCTGTCAAAGGCAATAGAAGCAGACTTTGCCAGAATTCAGTTTACTCCTGATCTACTGCCATCTGACATTATAGGAACATCTGTCTATAAAATGAATACCTCAGAGTTCAAATTTGAAAAAGGCCCTGTTTTTTCTAATGTAGTATTGATCGATGAAATCAATCGAGCGCCAGCAAAAACACAATCTGCCCTCTTCGAGGTAATGGAAGAAAAACAAATATCTTATGATGGTATCCGATACGAAATGACATTTCCATTTGTAGTGATAGCAACTATGAACCCTATCGAGCAAGAAGGAACTTACAAACTTCCAGAAGCACAACTGGACAGATTTCTCATGAAACTCAAACTCGGATATCCAGACCTAAATGAAGAAATCAATATTCTCCAAAAATTTAAAGATGATGTGCATAAACCTGACCTCAGCGTTGTAAATGCTATGGTGACGCCCGACGAGCTGGCAAAAATGCAGAAAGTAGTTAGCAATGTGCATGTAGAGGATCAGCTGTATAAGTACATCTGCGAATTAGTGCAAGAGACCCGTAATCATGGGAAAGTGTATCTCGGTGCATCTCCAAGGTCTTCATTGGCTATCTTAAAAACTGCAAAAGTGAATGCAGCTATGCTCGGCAGATCATTTGTAATACCAGATGACATACAATATGTAGCACCGCATATAATCAACCATAGATTAATACTCACTCCAGATGCTGAAATGGAAGCCATCACTCCAGAATCGATCATCAAGGAGATAATTGCTGAGTTAGAAGTACCTAGATAGAATATCAAAAAAAACCAATGAATCTGTACCTCAATAGAAGATTTTATATCGGAATAGCAATATGCATATTTGTATTTTTACTAGGCTACTCCTACCCTATTTGGTATGATATAGGTTGGTGGTGCATTAGATTGTTGATTCTTCTTACCGTAATTGACTTTATGATATTAAAATATAATTCCAAGAAGATAGATATCTCAAGGTCAGTATCAGAAAAACTGTCATTAGGAGATATTCAGCATATCCAATATGAGATTACAAATGACAGTAAAATCCCTCTCCTATATGAACTTACAGATGAACTGCCGGTGCAACTACAACATAGAAACTTCGTACAACAGTCTAGTATAGAAGCAGAAGATCATAAGAAAATAAAATATAGAATAAGACCCACAAAAAGAGGCGTTTATTGTTTTGGGAAGCTACATATTTACATTACTTATCCGCTATTAGGGCTTCTTCAGCGTAGAATATCAGCAGATATCGAACAGGATGTTGCGGTATATCCCTCTTTTATACAAATGCGTAATTTCGAGCTCCAAGTTTTTTCACAGACTGCAAATATGACTGGGATTCGAAGAGTTAGACAGATCGGGGAAAATGATGAATTCGAACATATTCGTAATTATGTTCAAGGTGATAATATAAGATCTATCAATTGGCGTGCTACATCAAGGAGGGGCGAATTGATGGTAAATCAATATGAAAATTCTCGATCGCAGATGGTCTACTGCATTATTGACAAAGGTAGATCTATGAAAATGCCATTCGGAGGATTGACGCTGTTGGATTATGCTGTAAACACCTCTTTGGTGCTTTCTAATATTATTCTCAAAAAACATGATCGTGCTGGATTAATTACGTTTTCAGATAAGATTGGTGCTATTATAAAAGCTTCAGCTCAACAAAATCACCTCCAAAAATTAACAAACTATCTTTACAATCAGGCAACTGGTTTTAATGAGTCTAATTTTGAATTATTATTTTATACCCTTCGTTCACAACTATCAAGACGAAGTGTCCTTTTATTCTTTACTAATTTCGAACAACAAATTGAGTTAAAAAGAAACCTAAAATATCTTAAATCCTTAAATCAAAAGCACTTTTTGGTTGTCATTATGTTTAAAAACACGGAATTAGAATCTGTGAAAGATATGCCTACCACTAAGATGAAGGATATATATTACAAGACCTTCACTCAAAAGGCTATAATGGAAAAAGAAAAGATCGCAGCAGAGATAAAAGCGAATGGGATACAGGTGATACTGACAGCGCCTGAAGATCTATCTGTAAATACTGTAAACAAGTACTTAGAGATTAAGGCTAAGCGCATGAGATAACAAATTTATTTCTATCCAATCATTATTTGTCTATTGTTTTCCTTATTTTGCTTTTACTTATTCATCAAAAAAAAATTAACCCATGGAAATTCTTGACACAGACAACATTAGAAAACAAAGTCAAGTAGAATACGCCAATTTTGGACATAGACTATTAGCCTCATTAGTTGACTTTTTAGTAATTGCAGTTCCAATTGGTGGTACAATATATTTTGGATTTATGGAGAAGAATATGATGCTAATGCTAATGTGCACTATTATAACAGGATTATATAAACCTCTGATGGAGGGAACCTTTAGCGCTACTGTAGGTAAAATGGTAGTAGGGATCAAGATGGTTGATAGTGATTATGAAAATTTAGACTTGGTCCAATCTTTTACCAAAAATGGAATTTACTTGATCAGTAGTGCGATAAGTGTACTTTCAGCTTTTTGGATGTTTGGAGTTGATGAATTCTTAGATGCTGAAGGATTCCTTGAATCTTCTATGGCAGCACAAGGCAATCCATATCAACTTATAAGTTCTATTTGGGGGTTTGTAATTCTTATTTCATGTTTCATGATGTTAGCATCTGATAAAAAACAAACACTTCATGATAGAATCGCCAGTACATTCTGTATTAGAAATTAGTCAATATTAGTCCAATTTCTATAATTATATCACTTTTAATATCTCTACTCTAGCGAATATTAAAGTGGTTATCTTCTTTATTTGATTCCAATAATATTTGCATTGAATTAAATAAGAAGATATGAATCGTAAGCAATTTCTTAAATATACGGCGATACTTACAGCAGGAGTATTGTCAACAGGTCTTTACACTTGGCAAGTAGAGCCATTTTGGCTGGAGTTTGTTCATAGGCAAATGAAGATAAATAACCTACCTAAGGAACTTATCGGCAAGACAGTAATGCAGATTAGTGACATTCATGTGGGTGATAGATTTGATTATCAATTTATAATAGATTCATTTGTAAAAGCTCAAAAATTGAATCCTGATTATGTGGTTTACACTGGAGACTATATCAGTTATAGAAATAGTAAGCAGAAAACACAGCTCAAAGAAGTTCTGAAATATGTAGTAAAAGGCAGAATCGGTACACTGGGAATATTGGGTAATCATGATTATGGTCACAATTGGTCCCAAAATAATGTCGCAGATGATATCTCTACAATATTATCAACCGCAGGAATTGACGTATTAAGGAATCAACAAAAAGGAATTGATGGTCTCAATTTTATTGGTCTTGATGATTACTGGGCCACTAATTTTCATCCGTCTAGGATTACTAAAAAGATAGATAATTCTCAAGCAAATCTGTTACTCTGCCATAATCCTGATGTTTGTGATCTTAATGTATGGAATGGATATCAAGGATGGATACTGGCTGGTCATACTCATGGCGAACAATGTAAACCACCATTTTTGACACCCCCCATGTTGCCTGTTAAAAATAAAGAGTACTCAGCTGGAGAGATTGACCTCAAGGATGGAAGAACATTATATATTAATAGGGCTCTTGGCCACTTGTGGCAAGTGAGATTTAATGTGCGGCCAGAGATTACGGTATTTACATTGACAGCGTAATCAATATTATGATTCTAGCCCATCCATATCCAACAAGTCAGAAAGATCAATATCATCCTCTTCATCAGAATCATCATTTGCTTTACTTGCATCGTCAAGCAGTTCTTCCAATGCAGCATTTTCATCTATAATTTCAATACCATCCTCATCTATGGTGGCATTCACTATCTTCACTTCAATATCCTCTACCCCTAAAACACTTGAAATAAAGTCTATCATCTCTTGTGGATTATCTTTATTCAGTGAATCTCCATGCTCGTTAAATGCATCATCTAGCGCAGTCATGGCATTATCGATGAAGCCCATCGTCTCTTCCAATTTTTCTTTATCACCCGTTTGATAATATTCACTATCATCTTTGCAATCCCAAGTATCAAAATATTTGGTGGATAGATATTTAAGTAACTTCACTATTTCAATATGTGTCTCTGTGCCACCAAACTGAGTCTTTGTAAATGCATAGTAGTCATCGTCCTCAAGAAATCGCTTGATATCATCTTCTGGAAATACTGATAACATCGGAGAAACCAACCTGCCATCAGTGAGAAATGTCATACTTATCGGTTCACACCCTTTTGGACCAGTCATTATTCCGTTTAGTTTCAATCCTGAACTAACAGTCGAATCTTTCTTAGATTTTATAATCTTATAATCCCAATCTCTGGCCTCAGAAATATCAATCAACTCATTTGTGATTTCGTCAACGAGTGTTACTGATTTAAGTGTTCCTTTGTAATGAAGTGTTACTCCCATGATGCAAATATAAGAGAATAACAGATGCTAAATTAGGAATATATAAATTCAGATTATTAATAAGTCTACCTCCAGCTACCTTCTTTTTACACTCAGCATAAAAACATATCACACTCATAACCTAACAATTAAACATATAAATAAATCTCCACGTATGTATATACCACAATTATCTATCAATATTGAAACAAAATGAGACTCTTATCGTCATTTTAATGAAGTCGCTTTTCGTCTAGACTTTTCTCGCATTCATCCTCATCCTAAGTTAATTCATATAGTACTTTGCATATACAAAGTACTGGGCTATGCATAGTAGCTAAATAACTACTACCTTTGCCTGCAGAATTACTATTACTAAAAAAAGAGTCCCTTAATACCAGACATGAATTTACCGCCTTGCAAAACTTTAACAATGAAAAAGCTAATCTATCTATTTTCCGTTTTACTGTATAGTATTACCATTACTTCAGCTCAGAATGGAAAAGTTAATGGTCAAATAATCGACGAGAAAGGAATTCCTCTTGAATACGCAAACATTCTAATTTTGAATGCTGCAGATTCGACATTATATAAAGGCGGTCTTTCTGAAGAAGAAGGTAACTATGTATTTGATAGAATAGCTAACGGCACTTACATTATTCATTCTACTATGATTGGTTTTGGAAGTGCATATTCTGAATTATTTGATATAACAAACTCAAACACTATAGATATACCGGCACTACAATTGACAAATGGCATAGAAATAGATCAAGTCACTGTCACAGCTAAAAAACCATTTATAGAGCTAAAAGCCGATAAAATGGTCGTAAACGTATCTAACTCTAGTATAAGTGCTGGTAATTCGGCATTAGAAATTCTCGAAAAATCTCCAGGAGTTATTGTCGACAATAATAATAATATCAGTCTAAGAGGAAAGCAAGGTGTATTGGTCACAATCAATGGCAAAAACCAATATATATCAGGAGATGAGATTACTAGGCTACTAGAAACTATGCCTGCGAGTAATATTGACAATATTGAAATCATAACCAATCCATCTGCAAAATATGATGCCGAAGGAAATAGTGGAATTATTAATATTGTACTGAAGAAAAATGAAAACCTTGGTTCTAATGGATCAGTATCTACCCAAATCCGCCAAGGATGGAGAACAAGCCACAACCATAACCTCAACTTAAATTACAGATCTGAGAAAGTAAATATATATGGTACAGGAGAGTACTATTCATCGGGTTGGGAACAAAATCTAGCCTTAGTGAGAAATATACCTTTTGAAGGCGGTTCAACATCGTTTGACCAATTGGCGAAGATGGGAGAATCCGGTGATGGGTATAATCTAAGCCTTGGTATGGATTGGAATGCAAGTAAAAGTACATCGATCAGTCTACTTGTAAAAAGAAACGCAGGTGACGAAGAGGACACAAATGATAATACGACTCACATAACTGGAGACAATGCTCCTTCATTCAACACTCTAAAAGTAAATACCTTAGGAAATGTAAACGATAACAGACAAAACTACAATGCAGGTATTAATCATAAACTCAATGATAGTGGCCTTGAAATTTCATTCGATATCGACTATAATACGTATGGAAACGAAGATTTTGTCAACTATGATAACTTCTTCTTGAATGCAAATAATGAAGAGGTGGATGCACCATACTACTTACGAAATAATAGAATCACCGATATAGATATTTTAGCGTCAAAACTTGATATCACTATCCCTGTATCTGAAAAAGTGAACCTTGAAATAGGAACAAAACTGAGTATGGTAGATACAAACAACGGTACAAAGTTCGATTTCAAAGACACAGATGGGAATTGGGTAGATCAAATAGAAAGAAGCAATGACTTCACTTACGGAGAAGACGTAATGGCTGCCTATATTAACGGATCAAGTTCTATTGGTTCTTACATGATCCAAGCAGGATTAAGAATTGAGCATACAGAATCTGAAGGAAACTCAATTACACTTGATAAGTCAGTGCCGCAATCTTACACTGATCTATTCCCTAGTCTGAGCATATCAAAGTCTATCAATGAAAAACATAATCTGAGCGCTACATTCAGCAGAAGGTTAGAACGTCCGAATTATAAAGATCTCAATCCATTCGAAAACTACTTAGATCAGTATACATTCGAAAAGGGAAATCCATTTTTGAATCCTCAATACACAAATGCATATGGATTTAATTATTCGATAGGAAGACAATTATTCGTAGCATTGAATTATAGTCACACCACAGATGCCATCACAGATGTAATTGAGCAAGTATCAGCGGAGAATAAAAACTTCCAGACCAATCAAAATCTTGAAGATTTCAATAATATAAGCATCACAATATCAGCTCCAAAAGTATGGACAGAATGGTGGGTTTCTAGATTAAACTATACTGGTTTTTATACTGATTTCAAATCAGCAATCCCATCAGGAACATTGAATAATCAGAAGTTCACTAATATGGTAAATCTGAATAACGAATTTCAAATTCCAGGTGGATGGAACCTAGAGCTATCAGGTAGATATCAAGGAAAACTTACTTTTGGATTATTCGAAATTGATCCTCAGGGAAGTGTTGATGTCGGTCTTTCAAAATCGATTCTTAATGGAAAAGGTAACATCAAGCTAAATGTGAGCGATATATTTAGGACCAAAAATAGCAATGTGAGAATCGATCAAGATGATCTTGATTTACTAGTTAAACAAACAAACGATACGCGTAGGGTTACATTAAATGTAAGCTATCGTTTTGGAAATGATAAGATAAAAGCTGCCAATAAAAGAACTACTGCAGCAGAGGCCGAGAGTGGACGGATATAACATTTCAACATATTTACCTAAAACAATAAAGGGATCTAAATCGATTCCTTTATTGTTTTTTTCGGTATAATTTATTTATGCTCCTTCTTCCAATGCGGCTTTTTTAACAGCTTCCGCTACCTTCGAAGCCACACTCATATTAAGCGTTGCAGGAATTACCTCCATAGCATTCGGATATTTGATACATTCTGCAATTGCATAAGCCGCTGCAAGTTTCATCTTAGGTGTGATTCGTTTAGCTTTTGCATCTAGTGCGCCTCTAAATATCCCAGGAAACCCTAGTACATTATTCACCTGATTAGGAAGATCACTTCTACCTGTCCCAACGACTAATGCTCCACCCTTATAAGCTTCTTCGGGCATAATTTCTGGCTGAGGATTAGCTAGAGCGAATACTATAGACTTATCAGTCATGGTTGCTATATCTTCTGCTTTAAGAATATCTCCAACACTTACGCCGATGAATACATCTGCATCTTTGATTGCATCCTTTAATCCACCAGATATATTAGTAGGATTAGTAAATGAAAGCAGTTTTTTCTTGGCCTCATTCAGGTTATCTCGATCTCGGGATATGATACCTTTGCTATCGCAAACAAGAATTTCCTTTACTGGTATGCAAGCCGTTTCATTTGCATTATCGACACATCGCAGCAATTTTGCAATTGCTATACCTGCAGCTCCTGAACCATTGATAACTACTTTGATATCTTCTAATTTTTTACCCGCTACTTTACAAGCATTAATCAATCCCCCTAGAACAACAATAGCTGTGCCATGCTGATCATCATGGAATACGGGGATACCAATATCTTGCAATCGTTCTTCGATTTCCAAACATCTAGGAGCTGATATATCTTCAAGGTTTACACCTCCAAAAATTGGGGAAATCAGTTTTACGGTTTCTATAATTTTTTCAGTATCCTGCGTATCAAGTGCAATAGGAAATGCATCTATCCCAGCAAATCGCTTGAACAACATTGCTTTTCCCTCCATAACTGGAATAGAAGCCTTTGCTCCAATATTACCTAACCCTAAAACAGCACTTCCGTCTGTAACTATTGCCACGCAGTTTCCTTTGATTGTATAATCCCATACTTTCTCTTCATCTGCCGCTATTTCTAAACATGGAGCCGCTACTCCTGGAGAATAAACCAATGAAAGATCATGTGTACTATGAACATCCATTTTGGGTGCAATTCTTATTTTTCCTTGATGCTTCTTATGTAATGCTAGTGCTTCTTTGTCGTAATTCATGTTGTACTATTTTTATGGTACTTATTTCGAATTCAGTTTCCGATTTATTTTCTCTTGGTAGTAACTGTTTCGAAATGCATATTATTTTTATTCGTTTATTTGTGGCAGTTTATAATTTTAAAAACACAACAAATGGAATATTTAAAACTAACAGGCAAAGATAACTTTTTTCTCATAGCTGGACCTTGCGCCATAGAAGGAGAAGATATTTGCATGCAGATCGCCGAGAGATTGGTGGATATTACACAACGGTTAGATATTCCATTCATATTCAAAGGGTCCTATAGAAAAGCGAATAGATCAAGGATCGACAGCTTTACTGGGATCGGAGACGAAAAGGCACTTAAGATATTAGAAAAGGTAAAATCTACTTTTGATGTTCCTATCACAACTGACATCCATACGGACGAAGAAGCGGCTTGGGCAGCTGATGTTGTTGATATATTACAGATTCCAGCTTTCCTTTGCCGACAGACAAATCTATTAGTTGCAGCAGCGAAAACAGGTAAAATTGTAAATATTAAAAAAGGTCAATTTCTTAGTCCAGAAGCAATGCAATTTGCAGTGAATAAGGTAAAAGATAGTGGCAATAGTCAGACAATGGTTACTGAACGTGGTACTACATTTGGCTATGGAGATATGATTGTGGATTTCAGAGGACTGCCTACTATGTCAGCACTTTGTAAGTCTCCCGTAATTATGGATTGTACACATAGTCTGCAACAGCCAAATCAAACGAGTGGAGTAACTGGTGGCAGACCAGATATGATAGAAACCATCGTAAAAGGAGCTATTGCTGTTGGCGTAGACGGCTTATTCATTGAAACTCACCCTGATCCTGCCAATGCTAAGTCGGATGGAGCCAATATGTTACAGATTGATCAATTAGAGGAAATTTTGATAAAAGCTAAAAGAATAAAAGAGGCGATTAAATAATTCTCTGTGATCTTACTTATATCCTAGGCAAAAACACCTCAGCCATCATACACCTCACACTTCCGCCACCATAATATTCGATGGTATCGATATTGATTGGTAGTAGATTGGTTTTAGCGGATAAAAACTCAATTTGCTTCTCGTTCAAAGAATTGTACGCAGTTTGTGACATTACCAAAAATGTATCTCCTGAGCTATTTCTAACTTGCAGCATATTTCCTGCAAATGCTTCCATTTGATCAAAAGTTATATCTATGACTTCTTTACCCGTCTCCTCTAATCTATTAAGTAAGTGATCAAGTTCGTCTTTTTTAGGAATGCTTGCGCTACATAATACAGCAAAGTCTTCCCCTAGTGCCATCATCACGTTGGTATGGTATATAGCATCTCCATTTCTATCTACAGAATGAAAAACAACTCGTTCTGATCCCATCAAAACACAAAATTTATCAATAATTTGAGGATCTGTTCTTTCACTCAAGCAAGCATACATGATATTACGGTCACGATCAAAGAGCATACTTCCTGTGCCTTCAAGATACATTCCGTCAGCTTCATAATGTTCGAAAGTGTATCTTCTTTCAATATTAAAACTTCCTTTTAGATCATCTATGATTTCTTCTCTTCTTTCTATCCTTCTGTTTTGAGCAAACATTGGATAAGTAACCACAGCACCATTATCATGAAATGAAATCCAGTTATTTGGAAAAATGGCGTCTGGCTTTTTTGGTTCGTCGGTGTCGTCTACAACAATAATATCAACACCTTTAGATCTTAACATCTTCACCATCTCATCAAATTCATCACGAGCTTGGTTCGCTATTTCTTGTTTTGATTCTCCCCTGTCATTTGATTGGAAGGCATTGTTTTCAGCAGTTTCAGCATTAAAGCCAAAGTTTGCTGGACGAACCATCATTATAGTATCAGTAGTATGTGCCATCTGGTGTTGTATTTAGAGAGGACGAAAGTATACTTTAGGATTGATATATTTGTATGTATTATAAAAAAGTGTCGGCAAATAACAAACCCCGAATTGAATTGATCAATTCAGGGTAATATAACCTATTAACGCTATCTAAATATGATTGTCAATTTATCCTCATACCCTACCTCTTAATAAAAGGTAATGTACTTTCTTGCCCATCTTCCACAACCTTTACAAAATATGCCCCTGCTGGCAGACTATGTATAGACAACACATTATCAAACATGCTGACTTTACCTTTATAGGATTGACCTATGATATCTAAAACATCCCAGTCATTCATATTGATATTCGTCCATTTAATATTCAACATATCTTGAGCTGGATTAGGATATAACTTTATTGAATCAATACTACCTACAATCTCTGCAGTACTAGTCGTAAGACCAAGGTCTTCTCCATCGAATCGAACTATATATGTCGCATCACCTTTAACTATACCTGTTCCAATTGGATACTGAACATCAATTGCCACAAGAATATCATTATTATCTAAAACATCAAACGAATTCATCACAATCCGGTGTGAATAATATTCTTCCTTCAAGAAAAATTTGCCAAGGTTAGTTTGCACTCCATCTTCAGTAAACTTTAAAATGTGATATGCCGCCAAATCTTCTACACCAACTCTTCTATCCAAGCCTATACAATACAAATCTCCGTCTATAAAGTCGCCGCTAAATATAAAATCCAAATCTTCCCCATCTACTGATAGTCTATCTACCTTATGTAGAAGATTCCCTTCTGTATCGAACCTAGCAAACCAAGTAAACTCATCTTCCACCGACTTTTCACCTATTATAGACTTATGAAATAACATTATTTCACCATCATATGGGTAGATACCAGCAAATGACGTAAAAGTATGCTGAGGCTGAGGAAATAAATCTAATACCGACACCTCTTTTTTGATAGAGATTGCTGGTAGATTACTAGTGTCAAAAAATACCAACTTCACATCAGTAGGTTGACCACCTGCCACAGGATCTATCCTTCCAAAAATAGCTACCCCTGTTGCTAGATCTATTTGGTGATATGATGTAGGATAAGAGAATTGTGGATTTTCAGTTGGTATAAATGAGTCATATTCATAGATCATCAAAGGTTCTTCTGATACGACTCCGTCAGGATCTACTCCATATAAATTTAGAAGGGTCCTCATCGTATTGTCTATCTGTCGATACTCTATGAAATACTTCACTTGGCTCTCTCCGCTAGTTTCTCTTAGAAGCAGACTAGGGTGCCTGTTCTTTCGTACCCTAGCCGTATCTAAGTGTATTCGCTCTTCTAAAATAGTACCATTCTCGGGACTAATGGTTTGTCTCATGACATTAGTATACACACGAGTATCAAAACCTTCAACAACTATCTCAGATAATGGATCTAAACTCTTAAATCCATTCACCGCTATATTGCCATCTTCTAAAAAATGCATGTGTCCTCCCAGAGGAGTGTAGGCGTACTCATTCCCTGAAAAAAAGTTATTGTGCAATACCCAATGAGGCTCTCCAGTATCCAAATCGAGCTTATGGAGTAAATAGCCCTCATAAAGTGAAGGACTATGTGTAAATCCACTCGCAAACTCTAATATATAACAATCATCTCCATCAAACAACTTGTTATAAAATCCTCTTTTCGAATATTGATCATATTGCAAGTTATTGATTGTATCCAACCTGTACCAGTTGGTATCTTCTGTAATATAAGACCACTTAGGTGTTATGCTAAATACATCGTTAAGATCAG
>JBLHWH010000169.1:0-13620 GCA_047628935.1 Halioglobus sp.
GTATTATGTGCAACTGCATTGAATTCCTCAGTATCCCATGTATAAAATTCTTTTTCTCCTGGTCCAAGATGAAAAAGGAATCCTTCTTCGCCTATTGCTTCTTTATGTATTCCAAAAGGAGTGAAATCGTAATTACCCATAAAAAACAAAAAAGATAAACCTCCTAAAGGCAGACCAGCATGCTCCAGTAGGGGCGACACTATCGAACACATTAACTCTCCGATCTCATTATCGTAAGATTCTAGGCTATTAAACACAACACCAAACTTATTATCCCCGAATATTTTAGCACTCCAATCTTCAAGTGATTCATTCTTTTGAGGTCTATTTGAAGCCATAACCTCAACAAAATCATTACGGAGGACTTTCTCAACATAAATCTTTATACCTACATGCGTTTCACCTTTATCCAAAAAACTATTCAATACTTGGATGATAGATTTCTCAAGTTTGATTCTTTCTTCGGCTAACAATAAATTGTCGATAGAATTAGGTTTAGTTAGCCCATTCGTCTTAGTGTATAGGCTTTTCCACTTTTCAATTTTAATCATTTAGTATTATTAATTTAAGACAAATTCCAACTTTTTATATGATATATACTATTAAAAATAAGGTGTCAATTACAATTCACCGTTGGTACTCAATAGTAAATTCCTGCCTATATATTTTCAGAAAATCATCTTGAACTAATGTTTTTTCTATAATTTCAATAATGCTATGATGTGAATCATAGCTCATCTCCTTTGTATAGACTTTTTTCAAATCGTGATACTCTGTTTCTGTAGTTTCTTGATTATGACTATTATGAGTATATATGAGTTTGGTTTCATAATCAACCTCAATATTATTTATAATACAGCTAATTAGATTATTATGAGTGTCATACTGATTTTTAAAGTCGAGAATTAGGTTTCCAAACCTTTCAATTTCCTCAGAAACTAAATTTCCACGAGCGTAAGTATTTACGGTAGTTGTAGTAATTTCGCGATCTTCATTACCCTCCGGATAATAATCTATTCTTTCTATTTCCACTTCTCTATTGTTGTCATCGAATTTGGTTATTATTTTCACGAAAAGAGTATCATTTTCATCATATTCCAACTCTACCTTTTGATCAAATGCATATTCAAATAGAGTTCTCCCTAAAACTTGATCATTTTCATCTGTCTGTTGGATTTCCTCGATGTTTTTTAACTGATCGTATTGATATGACGTTTTAAAATATGTACCGTTCTGAAAGTGTTCTATTTCTTCCATCAGAAATCCACTGCTATACTTATATTCTGTAAGCTGTTTTTGATTTGATTCGAAGTTATCAATTTCAAGACTTGTCGGGTCCCTTTCAAAATACTCCCTGATTTCGATTGCTAATACTTGACCTTCTTTATCCATGCACTTAGTCTCGATCGGGTCTCCATTGACATCAAAAAATTCTTCAACCCCAAGATACTTATCGTATTCTTGATTGCCATAAAATTCGGAATAATAAGTACTTACCTTTTTAATCAGTTTCATTAATTATGGTTAATCTTATATCGTATTAGCATTCTTGTCAAGATATTAAAATTCAACACCTATCTTTATATTCACTTTGCGTCAACCGATATTGAATCAGACTCTTGTATACCTCTCCCTTCTTAACATGATCTTTAAACTCACCTTCTTTTATCATTCCATTCTTTATCATCACCTTACCTGATGCTGGATTTTCAATAAGATGAGCTGCATGTATTTTATTGAGATTTAGTTCTTCGAAGCCAAACTTTAATAAAGCTCCTGTTGCTTCTGTTGCATAACCTTTATTCCAAAATGGTTCAGCGATCCAATATCCAAATTCAGCGAGATTAAAGCTGTCATTTACTTTTAAGCCTATTCCTCCGATAAACTCTTCTGAACTTTTGAGTCTTACAGCGAATGAATATTGTGTCTTCTCTTTAAATCCTTGATTGGAACTATTCAGCCAATATATAGCATCTTTTTCTTCATACGGATGAGGAATATTTAGAGTCATTTCCGCTATTTTGATATTGCCAGCATATTCGATTATTTTCGGAATATCGGTTGACTTAAGTTGACTCAGAATAAGTCTATTCGAGACTAATTTGGGTAATTTATTCATTGGTTAATTTTCTTCAATACAAATAAACAATCTTATCTCTAAATCAATTGACTGTTAGATCTTTAGCACCTTAATATTTGACAACTTTCTCAAATATCAATTTCCCATTATCTTTATCTACAAAACGGATCATATATACTCCAGAAGGGAAACTACTAAAATCAAATCCTATCTCTTGACCAGATGCAGATAGATCCTTCTGAAAAGAGCCATCGATAGATAATATTGAGATATCATATTTATCTAATTCTCCAGCAATGGTAATATTATCCTGCGAAGGATTTGGGAAAATTAAAACAGAGTCTTCAACTCTGATATCATTACTTGAAACAGCTTCTTCAAGTAGCACAAAAAACTCATCCATTGCGACACCTCCATTTGCATCAATAGCTATCACTGTTATAGGAAAAACCCCATTCTCATTACCTGACAGCAAGAGTGTTTGGCCTTCAACATTTGTTAAAACAAAGGGATCTTCATTCTTTGCAAAGAGAAATATCTCATCCCCTTCCGGATCAGAGAATACATTGGCCAAGTCTATTTCGAAATCACTGAAAGCCTCTATAAATAAAAAATCAGGAATTGGATCGATCAAGTTTGGTGAAGCATTTAGCTGATCATTTTTGGACCTCCAATAAAATTCACCTAAGTACTTAAATCCTAAAATATAGCTATCGCATTCATCTTCGGCAATAATCAATTCAAACTTTTGTCCTGGAGTTGGACTATCACTATTGAGCGTAAAGTTCTCATCCTCTGAATTGGGAGTAAGTAACCATTTGTTACCTGCATCGTTTTCCCAATAATACTGCCCTGCCTCTTTAATAATGTGTCCAGAATGAAGAGTGGTTTCGGTTGGTATTCTTTCATATTGCCCCAATGTAATTTCGACCGGAATCGATTCGCGAAGCATATTAAATCTCTTATTGTATGCATCACCTTGAAATTTTAACGCTACAGCTCCAGGGATGTAATCACCTTCAACTGTTTGATAAAGTTCGATAAAGAAGTCTTGACCCGGATATGGTGAATCAGAGCCCGTTTCTAGTCGTCCTTCTTCAACATTGGGCAAAACTTCCCATTGAACATTAGCCGAATTCCTCCAAAAGTATTTGCTACCCTGTTTACGAACTTCTCCTACATGCCACTCATTTTGAATATTGTCCAAAGAATATTGGCCTATCAATCCATCAATTGATAATTTACTGAACTGTTCCTTTTCTTCATTTAATGCTCTTGTAATCAACTTAGTTGCCAATGGTACACAGTCTGTCTGTAATCTCTTGTGCAATGATTCAGAATAAAAATCTGTTTCAAATCGACCTTCAAAATCTGATGGCCAAAAAGAAGGGTCAAACCAATCATGACCATTAACCTCTAATTCATATTCTGGATAGATTCGGTATAGGTGATGAAAGAACTCGTGCTGAAACCATTGAGGCAAATAGATTCGGCGTTCAATGTCACTGTAAACCCCACTTCCCAGATGAGCTGGTTTTCGAACTATCCATTTGTCATCGGCAATAAATACTGGACCACCATTTTGCGATAAACCCATTCCTCCTGTGATAAAACTATTATTCTCGAAGTCGGGAAACTCTGGCACATGAGATGGATACAACATCATCCAAAAATCTGTTTCTTCTTTTTCTGCATCGCTTATTGCTTCCCATGCCGGTTGCAAGCTTCCATAAGCAAAATATGGAGCAGTCTCAGTAACACTAACATCCATACACACATCAGGCAGTTCTATAAACTCCACTTCTACATCAAGCTGACCTCCAGTTATTGCTGTAACATACCTCGAGAATAAATCATACGCCTGCTTTATAATTCGATAATCATCCGTTAATAGGCTTTCATTGAGACTATTCTCTACGAATGGACCAGTTCCACTTTCCAACTCCGCAGTGGTGGTCGGCTGAATCCCTTGTGAGCAACCTACTAAAACTACTTTCATATTGACTTTTCGAGCTTCTACATCTTGATTATTATTTAAATGATAGTCAACTATATCTTCCATCATACGCAGACCATAGTATCCACTAGGATTACCAACATTTGCACCGTTATTGTTCCCAGATGCATTGTACCAAATCGTACTGCCTTTTGGGTAAGTGCTAAACAATCCATCGATTAACGTCTTTGCTTGGGCGTAATCCGCCACATGGATAGCATCCTCAGCTTGAATAAATGTATTGATCGCTTGAATTGAGATATCACTGAATGTTTCTGTTTCACCATAACAATCAAAGAATTCGCTAAGCGTCGTAGCCGTGCAGTCTTCATTTTGTGCCCATACAACCGAAGAAACACCACAGAGATATATTAATAAAAGGATAGGTGTACGATATTTGATATTTTGGATACTCATTCTTATTTCATTGTCCGTTAGAAATTGGGGAAGTTAGCCCTCCCCTATTGAATGATATAAATGTATTAAATCTGTGTGGATTTTACGGCGTGTTATTAAGATGAGTCTCCACTAAAATTTAAATCCCTTCTAAATGACAATTTCGAATTCGCTTTGAATGAAAATGATAAAAGTGCAATTTGTGACACACACACCTTTTACCTCCTAATAAATATAGGAATTGACTTCAAAATTCATTTTCAGTATATCTAAAAATGTAAATACCGTTGACTAAGTTGACACCCAAATTCAATTCAACATTACCGATACCAATGTTTAGTTTAGAACCTTCTTTTTTTTAGATTAGATTCCCATCAATACTTACATAATTGCAAATTACAGTCTTAGAAATATTGAAACATCCTAATCTTTAACCTGGCCCCCAGTGACAAATTCCTTTGCCCAATTCTTTTCATTTAATGAATTCACCGAAAGGCCTAATCCTTTGGTCGCCGATTTTGTGGATGTAGCATGTACAAAATAACTATCTTGTAAGTAAACGCCTACATGAACAATCCTGTCACTTTTTGCATAAGGCGCTCTAAAAAACACCAAATCACCCATCGTTAAAGAATTCATACCGATCGGAGTACAGTAGTGATTCAGAATTCCTTGAGATCCTCCTGACACTTTTTTATCAAATATTTGATCTAACATCACTCGGCTAAAGCCACTGCAATCGATCCCTTTCTGTTTTGCCATTACCATCCATTCATCAGAATAATAACCTTTCCAATTAGGAGTTCTGTATGCCGTTCTTAGCCACGAAACAATAAACCAATAAATCTCTGAATGTGTTCTTTTAAGTGATGAAATCGGAGCTAACATTTCTGTATATTCGATCTCCAAACTAAGTAACTCCTTGCTCATTATTTCTTCTTGAAGATCTTCTTCAAGTTCTTCCAATTGGGTTGAATCAGGGGAAACTAGATTACCTTCTGTCCCTTGACTACTAGGACTTTTGCAGCCCATAAACATTACAAAAAATAGAAATATTATAATCCAATTCTTCAATTTCATATTCTTTTCGATTAGCTATTATTAAGAACAATCCCTGTATTACTTATCACGATTCCCCTATCCATTAATTTTGTTGTTTTGTAAAAGATACTTCTAATGCTTCCTATAAACGCAGGTGGCGCGTTTAAATGCAACTTCCGCTCTATGCTTTGCTACGGAAATTATTTAATTTTCATAAACTTAATTATTTGATCCTCAATTCTAATGAAGTATATATTTGATGCCAATTGTGAGATGTCAATACCGTGGTTTCCTAAACCAATAAATCCGGAAAGTATTGTTTCGCCTAAAACTGAGATAATTTCGTATTTTATTACTTTGTTTGTTTTGACTTTTACATTTAGTCGATTTGTTGCCGGATTTGGATAAACAATTATATCGATTTCATCTTGAAATTGTTCATTTGCAGAAGTTGTCTGATACCTTTTATTATAAATCCAAGCCATATTGGTTGCCGTTTTGCTATTTGGATCAAAACCACCAAAATAGATAGCATCTTCATTCTCAAAAGGAGATTTGACATAACATCGGGTAGCAACTAAAGCTGTATCATTAGCTTCAATAGAGCCATTTATTTCTTCAATAGCGTATTGCATATTTGCGTCTCTTTTAGCAAATAGACCGCCACTATAGTAACTATTCCATGTTGGATGTCCTCCACCAGTTATATTAGCTTCAAAACCAATTAAATGAACAGTATCATTGGTGATAGGATCTACAAATTCATAAAACTCATTGTATGCTCCCAGCAAGTAATTGACATTAATTCCAAGAAGATAGTCTTCAACTAATATTGATAGCTTGGTTTCATAAATACGATTAAAGCCACCAGCTCCATCTGGCTCTAAACGATAAATTATTCCTTGAGATTGACCATTAGGGCACCACATCAAAAGAAGTGCTTCATCATTACCATTAGGATTTTTTATTGTAGTTAATCCTCGTACACCTCCAACTGCTGAGTTGATATTCGTGCTTAAATCGCTAAAATCATGAGCTATAGTGTAAGTTGGAGCCGCACCATCATTACGTCTGTATAGCTTGTTACCTGAAGAGAAGTATAAAGTATTGTTTGCATTTGTTATTCCTAATGGGCGTATGCTCAATGGTCCAATTTCTGGAGTTGGTATCCAATCTATTTTCCCGATATTTGATTGATTATACTTTCCGGCAAAGAGTCCTTGTGTTCCAACTGAAGCATACACTCTTTCTATACCTGTAACTTGGTCAGTATAAACTTCTATATCTCTTATTGAGTAATTCTCATCAGGAGGAAAACTACCTTGTATTATTTGACTCTCCCCCCAATCGCCGCTATTATCATTCCGGGCAAAACTCTTCACTGTTACTTTATTTGTAATGAAATTTGGGGAATAACCTGCTGCTATCAAAATTGTATCTGGAGTAGATAATAAATTACCTGTTGCGTCTTTTGTAAATATGACTTGCTTCAGTACTTCAGGTCTTAAATAACTTGCACCTAGAAAAAAATCTTCTTGCCATTGTCCGGTTGAATGATCTAATCGAATAATCTGTCCCCATCCTATGCCAAAATTAGTCCCACCATACCATATGTTATTTTCATCTTCCCAATATCCGACAGAAGCAAATAGCTTGTCTTTATGTCCAATTAGTTGTAATACTTCAGATCCACCTAAAAACTTACTGTTTGAATCAAAATTCCCAGGGCTAAAAGATTTGCTCCATTCTTGTGCGATTGATGAATTACTCAACCCAATAAATGAAAGTGTAACGAAGATTAGTTTTGTAAAATTAATTATCATATCCTTTTTCTAAGTCTAATTGAGTTTAGTGTTTAATCGTAGCTTTATCCTTCTAGCAATGCCGTCCTATTGTATTTAACGAAACTGACTATAAAGCACCATTTTCTTATTTATGACAAAATAAATCCCTACAACTAAGTATATCACGCAAAGTCAAAGATTAAAAGTGTCAGATGACCTACTTGTTTAAATCGGAATATTATTCTATTGTATTTGGGTTAGCATTTGCTCCTCCATTCGGTATTTTACTAAAGCACTCATCTCCGAATTCAGACTAACCTGTTATGCATGGTTAACTGCGTTGGCTAGCAAAAAATTAGTGAAAGAAAACGAAACACATAATCCGTAGGACTTTCCTAATACGCAGAGAACCAGCATTTAATTATGCAAGGTATTGGCAAACATTTATTAATTTGATATTCGTTGTGCAACAAGGTAATAAGTAGTTTTGCCTTTTTTACAAGCTTATTTTCTATTTTGTTTTAAGAGCTCCAATGCCATTATCCCAAAGCAGCTTATTATAAGTAGGAATAATACTATTTATAAGGTCTTCTGATATGCTCTTTAGTGCTTTCCATTGTTTGTCAAGCTCAGCGAGTCTGTCCTTTGATGCTTGGCTTACTTTTGGTAAGCTACTATCATTTTGGTTGATAAGAAAGATATATTCGGCGGTGAATTTATTTGGAAAATTCTCTACATCATCATAAGCTTTCGATTTGCGCTGAACCATATCTTCATCCCAATCTTTCAACTTTTGGATGATAAGTTCACCTTCAGATTTCACCTTGCTATATTTCTCCTCTTCTGATAGGTCTCTTAAAATTAATGTAATACTGTTTTGCACTTCTTTTAATGTATTAACTCTCAAATACATCTCTGTAAGGTTTGCTTCAGTTTTGATTTTGAAATTATGCGTTTCTTGATAGTCTTCCTTAGTTACGTCATATAATGGATTTGGCATTATTTTGAAGGCGGCTTTAGATAATTGATCATCTTGCTTGATCGTCGCTGTATATGCACTTGGCATCGCCTTATGCCCTTTATAAGAGCCTTCAATATAGGCAGTGGGTATTCCCGGCAAACTTGTATACGTCATGTCCCATACAAAGCGGTTAAGCCCAACTTTAGTTGATAGTAAAGGTTCAGGCGAAGGACCACCAGGATATTCTAAATACTTAGGATCCGCCTTAGAACTAATCGTTCTTACCAAACTACCGTCTTTATCTTTTATCACTAAAGTCAATACTGCATCCTTTGTTGCTTTTGGTAAATAATAATAAAACACAACACCATTAGCAGGATTAACACCTTGGGAATCATCTGTTCCTAAAAAGCTATCTGAATTATCATTTAATTGACTTCCCCAATTTCCTATAACGGCATCTTCTGGCTGAAGCAGTACAAAAGAGGTTTCAGTACCTTCAAACTGTCGTATCAATCCCAAATCATCTAATATCCAAAAAGAGCGACCCATGGTGGCAATACTTAGGTCATCATGGCTAACTTTCAAATCGGTAATAGGTGTAACAGGTAGATTCAATTGAAAAGATTGCCATTGTTTTCCACCATTCCAAGAGATATACATCCCTAATTCTGTTCCAGCAAAAAGCAAGTCTTTTCGCTTCGTATCTTCTCGAACGACTCTTGTATAGGCCCCTGTCGGAATGCCAGTACTGATACTGGTCCATGATTTACCATAGTTTGTTGTTTTATAAATAGCAGGCGTATAATCATTAAATTTAAATCTTGTTGTAGCGATATAAGCTGTTGCCTTATCGTGAGGAGAAACTTCAATGGAATTGATCAAGGTCTCAGGGAGCCCCTTAGGAGTTACAGTATCCCAAGTTTTACCGCCATCTTTTGTTAATTGCAAAACTCCATCGTCAGTCGCGGTCCAGATAACTCCTTTTTCATAAGGCGACTCAACAACATAAGCTAATGTGCCATAGTTCTCGGCTCCTACCGCTTCGTTTGTATAAGGTCCGCCACCTTTTCCTTGTTTTTCCTTTTCATTGTTGGATAAATCAGGGGATACTTCTTCCCATGTGTTCCCCCTATCTCTAGTACGCAATAACAATTGTGCTCCATGATAATACGTGTCTGGTTCATGTTGTGACCAGATGATTGGCGCATTCCAATTGTATCGGTATTTCATATCCTTTGAATCTCTACCCAAATATTGGATAGGAGCAGCCATAATCTGGGTACTGGCTTTTGCCTTCGTATCTAGGATTTCAATGGTTCCCAAATAACTACCTCCCAATACATATCGCGGATTGTCAGGGTCGAAAGCTAAAAAGGCACTTTCTCCCCCTGCAGAAGCTGACCAATTATGTTCATCTATTCCACCGCTCCCCAGCGCAAGGCTACTAATTTTTACGGAAGAATTATCCTGTTGCCCGCCATAAAGATTGTAAGGAAATAGGTTATCGGTATTCACTCTGTAAAACTGCGCAGTTGCCATTCTATTTTGAGGAGACCATGATTTTGCATAATTGTAAGAAACAGCAGCGCCACCATCATTCGCAATGATCATATTTTTACTGTTAAAAGGGTTAATCCATAAATCGTGGTAATCTCCATGGGTACCTTTGATTCTTTTCCAAGATTTACCACCATCGATAGAGCGTTGTGCGCTGGCATTTAGAACATATACTGTTTCCTCGTCATTGGGATCGATAAACAACTCAATATAATACCAAGCTCTTTGAATAAGACTGTGGTCTGAGGAGATTCTAGACCATTTTTTTCCTGCATTGTTAGAAACAAATAGGCCCCCCAACTCTTTGTCTGAATCACTTTCAACTAAAGCATATACCTTATCAGAATTTGAGCGACTCACAGCAATAGCCATCTTGCCTTTCTCTTTAGGCAAACCTTCATGAATTGTATTCCAAGTTTTTCCTCCATCTGTAGTTTTGTAAAGACCACTTCCAGCACCTCCACTAATCACTTTCCATGGCTTACGCTGATGCTCCCACATCGCAGCATACATCACTAACGGATTGTTAATATCCATTGATAATTCAGAAGCTCCTGTTAGATCATTTACATAAAGCACTTTACTCCAATTGGCACCACCATCAATGGATTTAAAAATCCCTCGTTCTTTATTTGGGCCATACAATGCTCCTTGTGCTGCCACAAAAAGGATGTCTGGATTTTTAGGATTTATCACTATTCTAGAGATGTGCTGGGTTGATTTCAGCCCTACATGAGTCCAAGTTTTACCTGCATCCGTAGACTTATACACACCATCTCCATAAGAGGTCATTACAGCTCTAGGAGCATGTTCTCCCATTCCCGCATAGACGATGTTTGGGTCACTTTCAGAAACGGCAACGGCTCCTACCGAACTGGTTTTAAAAAAACCATCCGAAATATTATTCCATAGCTGACCACCATCTTCTGTTTTCCAAAGACCTCCTCCAGTATTTCCCATATAGTAAGTCATGGGATCTCCTACTACACCAGATGCGGCAACAGATCTGCCACCTCTAAAAGGACCAATATTTCTGTACTTGACCGATTTAAAAATAGAATCTATGGTTTGTGCAAAGGATGCTGCAGCAATAAAAAGTACTAGTATAGAAAGAATGATTTTTTTCATGGTTAGATTTTAGGTGTCCTCAATTCTGATTTAAATATAAGCAAATTCAAATTTAATAAAAATTATCCTTCATTTAAGCAGAGTCATGATTTTTGCTAACGCTCTCGTATAAACGGTCATTTTGATACCGTTTATACATTGTTGAACATAGTTCATTCATTTCCTTTCGTTTTTTATCGAATAAAAAGTTCTATTGATTTGTCAACAGATTTAGATAAAATATCCAGTCTTTTATCATCATCTTACAAGGTGCTGGTATAAGCCTTTACAATCGCCATTTAGTACTAATCCAGGATTGTCTTTGGAAATATAGTGTCCACTTACATAGGCTATAATTCGATTCGATTCTTCCTTAACAAAATCTTCATGAGTCTTAATGAGTAATTGCCATTCATCATCCGCATGATGTCTTTGAATTGGAGAATCAATATCAATCGCTGGAACGGTTTTGTGATATTCCACTTTCCACATTCGCCTGACAGTATTGGCGAAATTTACTCCCAACTAATAAATTCCCAAATTCGTATCTTCCATTTCGTTAACGGAGTTGTCTCGCTCTACTTTTATGAGTATATCTTCTGTATATTGTCCTGCAATATTTGTATCAACTCTTACTGTATACGATAACTTACTTGAGTCCCTCGAAGAGAATAGCGTAGTGTAAAATCTCATTATGAGCGAGAAACAAGAATCAATTCGTTAAAGTAGCCTATTTTTTAAAGTATTTTTTTTCAAACTTTCTTCCATTTCGAAATGCCATTATCAATTCCGAATTCCGTATCATTCTTATGATATGAATTTAATTCACTTGCACCAAACCCAGATCTATCATAATATATTACGGTAGCTCCAGTAACATCATGCACATCTCTTGCAATAACTTTCCATACCGAGCCATCACTTCCTGCTCCTGACTCAAATAGTATAGACGTTCCTTCGCATTCAATGATGTAGAAATTCATATTATATCCTCCTATGTCAATCATTGTGTCCAATACCTCATTCTGCCTCTAGATAAAAGAGAAATTTAGAATTAAAAAGAAAAATAAAATTCATTTCATGTGTTCGTTTTTAATTCTGTAAGTCCCAGCATATCGAGCGGCTGACGAAGGAGGGCTTATGTCATGTACTGAGTTAGATTATGTTACTATTCTCGAACTATTTCATAACAAATATGTTTTTCATATTTAGGGTAATTAATCATTTCAGGGTGATCGAATTCTCCCATTTTTGTCATCCCCACTTTCTTCATAACATTTTCGGATTTTCTATTCTTTACTGTGCATACTGATATTATACTTTCTATATCTAATTCATCAAATCCATATTCAAGACATCTCTTTGCTCCTTCAGTAGCATACCCTTTTCCCCAAGCATTTCTTTTTAACCTCCATCCAATATCTATTGAAGGAGTAAAGTCTGATTTATATTCTTGGAAAGCAAGTCCTATCATCCCAATAAATTCTTTTGTTTCTAAGTTTTCTGTTGCATAATATGTAAATCCATTTTTATCAAAATGCTCTTTAAGTCGACCTATAAATTCCACTACTTCTTGGGGCGATAGAGGTTTCGGAAATTGTTCCATTACTTTTATATCTGAATTTAGTTTTGAAAACTCCTCTAAGTCTTCATTTTTCCAATTCCTAAATCCGAGTCTTTCTGATTTAAATATATATTTTTTCATCATTTTTTCTTATTGAAAGCAACGTTGAATGTACGTAGCGGACAACCAAAGAGAGTCTGATCTGATATACAGTATTAATAGCTTTATCTTTCGAATAATACTCTTCCACCAGGACTATAATCACTCCATTTACTTTTTGGAATAATCTTATATTGGGGTAATCTTTCTAATTGGTATTCACTTAAATCCCTACCAACTACTAAGCCCAATTTATTATGATTCATAATTTCCAGAAAGTTTATTATCCCTTCAACAGCTGCGTCATCCTCTATCTCTCTCACCTCTTCTGTACAATGATACAACAATACTGTATCTTCAATTGAAATCCAGTACTCAATTCCCATACCATCTTGCGAATATGTGCACGCCCTCTCTTGATGTACGCTGACAATTGAATCAACTAATGAATTAATATTAGAAGTATAAATTCTATAGAGACCACTTTTACCCAAAGGAATATGTGAAAAAAAATCAACACAAGTTCTAAATACTAAATATTCAAAAAATCGACCGAAATCGTAATATTTGCTGTCTTTATATGTGTTTCTCTCTTGTGTCTATCTAAACTATCAACCTTAGTATTTCTTGTAAATGAAGAATCAAAATCATTCGCCGTTTGCAATATGTTTAATTACGTTTCAGATACATTTTTTTTCAATTCATCTTCACTCATGTATCCCATACCACCAGTCCTAAATGACCCTAAGTATTTGATTACATTATCTCTAAACACTTCGTTATCTGCTTTTAAAGATGGTATAACCTCATTATATAGTTTATTCACATCTAATAAATGTAATGTTACCCATGAGCCCATAAATTGGTTGTTTTTTACGATTTCTATCTTTTATAAATTGGCTCTCTTCCTTATTCTGACTAACGGTTAAGCGTTTTGTTGAATTTCAATACTTTATACATTGTAAATTTAACATATTTAAGCTTAATCGTTAGCTAGGGAAATTAATTTGCCTTTAAAAAACTTGTATTTTT
>JBLHWH010000170.1:0-13589 GCA_047628935.1 Halioglobus sp.
ACGCTTGATCGTTGATATACGGCTCAAAAGATGGTGCAACTTTAGACTGATATGCACGCTGGTATATATTCTGAGGAGGCGTATGATTCAACACAAATTGATAATTATTATAACCTACAACTTTGAGTAGGTTTCTAATTTGACTTCCATCGCACCCTTTACGAGGTATTATATTGAGCTCTTTTATATAAGATTCGGAATATGCTTTGGCTATTGATTTCGCAACATAATCTACACTTATAAGATGCAGAGAAGTATTCGGATTGACTTTTATATTAATACATTCTTTTAGTCCACGTTTTTTGAGACTATAAAAAAAAGCTGCAAATGCATAGACCACATTGTACTTTGGCAAATAAAAGAGAGGCGTATCAATTAGTCTTCCAACTACTACACCGGGCCTTAGAATCTGATATTCTACATTTGTCTCCTTACATAGCTTTGCTAAAGCTCTTTCTGTTTTAAACTTATATTCTTCATACGGATTCTTAAAAACAGGATTTTTTATTTTACTATATTCATCCTTAACAACACCAGTTAATCTTCCGCATGCATACACAGTACTAATGTATATAAACTTCGTAATCAGACATTTGCAAGACTCAAATAGCTTCAATGAACCTTTATAATTCACTTCATGGTTTTCGTTTTCAGCAGAATCGTTTGGCGCCAAATTAGTGCTCGCGGCAGAATGTATGAGGTATACACTTTCTTCCATTCTAATACCCCTCAATATATTTGAAAGGTCATCTTTACTGAATTCACACTCGACCACTTCAATATGTGTTAACAATTCATCGATTGAAAATGCTTTTAGAAAATCGGGAATCAATTCCTGTCTAAGTATTCTCAAAATACGATCATAACCACTTATACTCTTTCTTCTATTTCCCCTGACCAATAATATTATCTTCCCTTCGAATTGTCTTTGAAGTCTCTGTAACAACAACTCGAATAGTACGTGAGAGCCAACAACTCCAGTGGCTCCTGTAAGTATAATTGTTCTTCTATTAGGAATAGATAATTGCGAATCCAAAAAGTAGGAGATTTAGTACAAGCGCAAAAATAATCTAATATTGTTGTGTTGTACCAAACATCTTGAATACTTATCTTGTTATAGCATTTCTGTAAGGATATGTCACTTTAGATTCATATATAAATAACCTAAGTCGAAGTAGCCAAGTTTGGCTTTCTTTGCATGAAAATGCATGTCAGTAAATGTGACTTTCTTGCAAAGAAAACGCACGACAAAACACGGACATAGCAGTATCTATACTTATATCTAACAATGAAACCATGATGACAATCGTGAATATATGCGATAATTCCAATCAGAAATAGTACTTTATCGTACATAAATAAAATAGAATATGAATAACTTCGAATACAAAAACCCAACAAAAATAATCTTTGGAGCGGATCAAATAAAAGCAATAGCAAACGAAATACCTGCAGGTTCAAAAGTGTTGATGCTTTATGGCGGGGGAAGCATCAAAAAAAATGGCATCTATGAACAAGTAATGTCAGCACTCGAAGGGTTTGACGTTGTAGAGTTCGGTGGTATACAAGCTAATCCTGAATATTCTGTTTTGATAGATGCACTATCTGTAATCAAAAAAGAGAAAATAGATTTCATGCTCGCTGTAGGAGGTGGATCAGTGATAGATGGCACTAAATTCTTATCATCTGCGGCTTTATATAAAGGTGATAATCCATGGGATATATTAACTAAGAGGATTCCTACTTTGAAAGGATTACCATTTGGGACAGTATTAACGCTCCCAGCTACTGGATCAGAAATGAACTCTGGAGCTGTAATAACTAGAGCAGAAACAAAGCAAAAATTAACTATGGGTGGCGCAGGACTATTCCCTGTGTTCTCTATTTTAGATCCAAAAGTAGTGTCTTCTATTCCTACAAGGCAAATTGCCAACGGGCTTGCTGATTCATTCACACATGTACTCGAACAATACATGACCTACCCTATCGACGCTAAGATCCAAGATAGAATCGCTGAAGGGATCATGCAGACAATAATAGAGACTGCACCTAGTATCATGGCTAATCCATCTGATTATAAAGCGGCATCTAACTTTATGTGGGCATGCACAATGGCACTCAATGGCCTGATCCAAAAAGGCGTCCCCACCGACTGGGCTATCCACATGATGGGACACGAACTCACCGCTCTATATGGTATTGATCACGCACGAACGCTTGCTATTTTAGCTGAAAGTCATTACAAATATAACTTCAACACGAAAAAAGAGAAGCTAGCCCAATATGCAGAACGTGTATGGGATATAACTGAGGGGACAGTAGAAGAAAGAGCAAATGCAGGAATACAGAAAACAACAGATTTTTTTCAATCAATAGGCATTGATACGAAGCTCTCTGATTATACAGAATCTTATGAAGGTGCCGCTAAAACAGTAGCATCGAAATTAGAAGAAAGAGGAATGGTTAAACTAGGTGAGCATAAAGCGATCACTCCTGCAGATGTAGAGAAGATCGTTGAGATGGCTTATTGATAGGTGGTGTATTTTACTAAAGTTGGTGAGGAACTTCTGGTAGAGTGCCTACTTGAGCATTGTTATGGGTGTCGAGTGTGAGATGTCAGGTGTCAGGTGTCAGGTATTAGGTATTAGGTATTAGGTATCGGGTATTAGGCTATGTGTTGTTCTTATATACTTGGTGTTGGGTGTTTGGTTTCGGAATTTAGGTTACATCTTGACTTTATATTTATAAGATTCTTGGTTCTAAGATAGATATTGGGTCTTGTCTTAAATTACAAAGCAATTTTATAGCTTTACGATACGTTTCAAGGTTCTAAATATTCAATCCCATATGCGTATATATTCACTCTCTAAAGTTCTTGGCACACCAATAACTGTAGTTACAATTGCACTAGGCTATTATCAATATGCTAACGGCATCACGATTGGTTTATGGATTTTGATTCCTATATTTTTATTAGTCGTACTCTTTATTTCACATGGCTATATTGATTATTGGTATCACACAAAATATCCACTTACACTTAATAAAAAGATCGTAGCATGGCTTAGTGAGTATTCTACATTTTATCAAAACCTAAAACCTTCTGATAATGAAAAATACGAATATAGAATGAGCCTCTACCTCGAAGGCAGAAGCTTTATGTCTGTAGGATCTGAGCAAAAAGAACTACCAGAAGATATCAAAGCTATAATAGCGACCAGTGCCATCCAAATGAACTTTAAAAAAAAGGACATATTGGTTGGTGATTTTGATAGAATATTCGTTTACAAACATCCTTTTCCATCTCCAAAACATCAGTTTTTGCATGGTGTGGAGACAGATGGAGAAGATGGAGTGATAATATATTCTCTTGAGCATCTCATACCCGGCATCACAGATCCTGACACATACTACAACATAGGTATGCATGCATATGTAGAGGCATTTACATTGGCATATCCTACTTTGGACTACCCATGGAAACTAGATGCAGATTGGGAAGATGTAGAAGCTATAAGCGGGCTTAGCAAAAAAAATATCCTTTCTACTATTGGGTTTGAGACAGTTGATCTATTTATCGTATTAGCTACTTGTTACTTTACTTATCCAGCTGTTTTTAAGAGCAAGCTGCCAAAGTTACATTCAGAAATGGAGAGACTTTTTGGGGAGGATTAAGTTTTTAAATCACACGTTTGATTCCTAATATTCCATCCACCATTGCATTTAGAAAAAAGTACAAAATGATATGTCATAATGCAGTTTATACTTCTATGATCATAGATAATCGGTATCACGAACACCGACTATTGTTTCGTGTTTCGTGCGGATTGTAGAAAACTGTAAGCCTTAGGTGCTAGGTCTGGAGACCTTTATCTCAAATAGGATAAAGCGCTTGACACCCAAATTCAATTCTAAAAAATGTCAGACACATCAACAGTGCCTGACACTTCACGTAATTCTAACTTTCGAATACTTCGATATTCTTTTTCTTGATTGTGAGATCTGTAAATTTCCCTTTGAATCTTGTTGCTCTTACCATGTGATTATCGATCCAATGATAATTGCCACCTCTAGGCTTACCCATGACCATTCCATGATATTTGAAGCCATGCTCGTTTAACCACGTTTCACTTATTTCTCTGTGCTCTTCCGTTCTTGAAGTGAAGAAATATATAATATGACCTTCATCATACCATTTATTGAGGGTTTCAAGCGCATCAGGATAAGGAAGACAGGTAACCATTCTTTCTGGTTCTTCGTTAGGTACATCGTCAGTGATCGTACCATCGATGTCAATGAGGTAATTTTTTACACCTTCGTCTAACTTAGGGCTTAATGTTTCGCCAGTATTATTGGTGACTTGTTTTAAATTGTGACTCATAACAGTAATCTTTTCTATTTGTAACCTGTAATAATTGTAATTCGACCCCAAAGATAAACGAAAATCAAACTTCTATTTGAAGTTGATGAAATTTTCTGGATTTACCGGATTCCCATCATACCATAACTCGAAATGGAGGTGAGGCCCGTCTGTCAATTCTCCTGTATTTCCGATTATTGCAATTGCTTCGCCTGCACTTACTTTATCCCCTGATTTTTTGAGTAATGCACTATTGTGCTTGTAAATAGATATCACATTATCAGGATGCTGAACCGATATCGTATTTCCAGTATCTAAAGTAAAATCACTGCCTACAACAACACCCGCGGAAATAGCTTTAATAGGAGTATCTTTTGGAGCTATTATATCCGTTCCAAGATGATGATTCGCACGATCATATGCTGCACTTATTAATCCTATTACAGGTGGCACAAAATATTGATTATCTAGCGAACGAGTAATTTCTGATTCTTTAAGGTCAGCATCTGATATTACTTCTTTCGATGATACAGTAGAAGGAGAGATCGCTGTCTGAGACATTGAAGCACTGGCATCTCCAGTGCCCGACAGCATGTTTTGTAACCCCTGGGTATATACTATTTGTATATCTAGTTCGTCTTCGAGGTTTATGATTTTTTTTCGTAATTCTACGAATTTAGTATTTTCTTCTATATCACCATATCCAGGCATAAGTCGCTTCAATGGTGTAAAAGCCAACAATGAAACCAAAAGAACAGTAAACAATAGTAAGCCACCCAAGACATACACATATAGCTGTGCCATAGACATTTGATAATTACCTACCTCTTTCAGATCTTCCACATCGATAACTAAAATACGGTAAGTATCTTTCAGTGTTTCCTTAAATTTTTTCTTGTCATTTATGTCTGCGGACATGAGAATATGATCTTTATTTCTAAGTGATGGTCAATGAATGATGACGAATTGCTTCTTTATTTAAATATGCTATTTTCTACTCCAAATATGATATAGTACAATATTTAAAATAAATTTGTGCAAATCTAGTTATATAAGCGGTTTTTAGGGTATATAAGTCTCAAAAATCATGTTCGTTTCATGCTAGGATTGCAATAAATCTCGTTCTATGTGGTATCGTTTTGAAGAAAATCATAGAATTAGAAAATAAAATTTTCAAAATTTGAGATTAATCTGTTGTGGCACATAGATTAGAAATGAGAGAAAATGGCTCAATTTTAGCTGTTAATTAATATCGAAATAATTATAAAAAGTAACACTTTGAAATATATATTTAAGCTATCTTTTTTATTAATCCTATCTGTCGCTATATTTTCAGGCTGCGCATCAAAACGTAAGAAAAAAGGTGGTGAGCCATCTAGGCTCAGTAAATTCTATCATAATACAACGGCTCTGTACAATGGCTACTTCAATGCTAATGAGCTAATGAAGGAAAGTTACCTGACACTTAAGCAGTCACACAAGGATAACTACACCGAACTCCTACCACTATACGACTATGTAACTATTGCTGACCCTAAGGTAGTATATGCCAATCTTGACAAAGCCATAGAGAAAGTAACAACAGTAGCTGCACTACACGAACCGAGTAAATGGGTAGATGACTGTTATGTACTTATGGGGGAAGCTCAATATCTCAAACAAGAATTCGAAACAGCTGAGGAGACATTTGCTTATTTCAAAGATGAATTCAACCCTAGCAATCCTTTTGGCAGAAATTATAAAAAGAAAAAGAAGAATAAAAAGCAAATAAAAAAAGAAAAGGATAAAGAAAGAAAGGAAGAAAAAAAGATTAAAGAAGAGAAAAAAGAAGAGGAGAAAGAAGCTAGAGAGGAAGAGAAAAAAGAAAAGAAAAAGGCAAGAGAAGAAGCGGATAAGGCAAAAAAGAAAGAACGAGAAGCTAAAAGGAAAGCGAGAGAAGAGGCCAAGAAGAAAAAGAAAAAGAGGAGCAAAAAAAGAGGTGGTAAAAAGAAAAGAGCAAAAAAAGAAGAGAAAAAAGAGGACGAAGTAAAAACGGAAGAGGTTGTTTCTGAGAAGAAAACTACAGATACACCAAAGGTTGCTGACAAAAAAGAGGAAGCTAAGCCAAAAACAGAATATAATAGAGAAGAAAAAGAAGAGGACGAAGAAGAAATACAAAAAAAGAAAAAAGAAGAAAAGAAGAAAAAAGATAAAACTGCATACTCAAAAGGAATGATGTGGTATGCTAAGACATTGGTACAAAGAGATAAATTATCCAATGCTTCATACATGGTAAAGCGAATGAAAGAAGATGGCGAAATGCCAGATGAAGCAAGAAGAGAAGTACCCGTAATCTTAGCTGATATTAATATAAGAGAAAAAAACTACAGTACCGCAATTACATATCTTGATGAGGCCATAGAACTAGCTAACGATAAAGGGCTCAAAGCTAGGTACTCATTTGTTCAGGGGCAACTATACATGAAGTCAAAAGATTACAGAAATGCATCTGAAGCATTTGGAAACGCTAAAAAATGGGCCAAATCCTTTGAAATGGAATTCATGGCAGAACTTAACGCTGAGAAAACCAACATGATGGGTGGCGATAAATCTAATGAAGCGGTAATCGCTAAATTGGACAAAATGGTAAAAGAAGATAAGTACTTCGAATACCTTGATCAGTTGTACTACACAAAAGGAGAAATCTTACTAGAAAAAGGAGATTTTGATGAAGCGCTAAAGAGTTTCTCTAAATCAATAGCGAATAACACAAATAATGTAGCTCTAAAACAAGAGACATACTACAAACTAGCTTACTTATTCTTTGACAAGGAGAAATATGTAAATTCGAAATTCTACTTCGATTCAACATTACAAGTATTGGAAAAAGAAGATCCACGATATAGAGAGGTTAAGAATTACGCTGATAACTTATCTGAAGTAGCTCAAAACATTCAAATGATAAAAATACAGGACAGCCTGCTTAATATGGTCGCCTGGTCAGATGAAAAAATAGAAGAAGTTGCAGAGAAACTAGTAGAAGAAAACCTTTTAGCGCGTGAAGCCGCTGGTAAAACAGAGACTGCACCTGGACGTAAGAGTTCAGCTCTACTTAACGGATATGGTGGTGGTGGACTAAAATCCTCAAATTTCTTTGCATACAATCCATTGGCTAATCAGAGAGGTCAGAAAGATTTTAAAAGCAAATGGGGCGATGTAGAATTATCAGATAATTGGAGACGAAGTGATAAATCTGGAATATTCGGCACGGATGAAGACGAGACAGAGAAAGAAGAAAAAGTAGCTGAAGATGGATTTCAAGAAGATGAAATCACTCAAATGATCAACACGATAAAAAGTCAAATCCCTTATAGTGACGAAGCTAAATTGGCTATTAACATCAAATTAGTGAAAGCTTTTTACGAATTAGGTAAAGCATATAGAGATAAGATCCAAAAATATGAGAAAGCGGCTAATACGCATGAAGAGCTATTAAGTAGATTCCCTAATTTTGATAATAAGCTTGATGTATATTATTACCTATACTTATCTTACCTAGATCTCAGTAATAATACAAAAGCTAACTACTACAAGGAAAAAATTCTATCAGAATTCCCTGACACAGAATTCGCAAAAGCAATATCAGACCCTAATTATGCCGCAGGGAAACTTACCGCAGAGCAAAAACTGAATAAGTACTACGAAGAAACATATAACTTATTCGAAAAAGGTGATTATCAAAATGCTTACACTAAGGCGGATCAATCTGAACAAATATTTGGCAAAAAGAATAATTTGAGACCAAAATTTGCACTGGTAAAAGCTATGGCAACCGGCAGCATTGAAGGAAAAGGACCATATATTACCGCTTTAAAAGATTTAATTACACGACACCCTAATACTCCAGAAAAAGCAAGAGCGGATGAAATCCTTAGATTTCTACAAGGAGATAAAGACGCCTTCACCGGAATAGACATTGAGGAAGTAGACGATATATTTTCTGTAGAAGACAAAAAGTTACATTATGTAGCTGTCGTATTATATGGTGTTACACCATCCAAAGTCGTAGAAGCCAAAATACAAGTAAGTAACTACAACAAACAATACCACAAACTGAAGAAACTCCAACTTGGAGAATCTCCACTTGATAGAGTAAAAAAGTCCGAAATCGTACTTATAAGAAGATTCGAAAACAAGGATAAAGCCATGGAGTATTACAATGAAGTGATAAAATCTAAAGATGATTTTATTTCTGGAGAGATTGCTGGATATACTGTCTACCCTATTACTCAGCGTAACTACCGTAAGATGATAATCGAACGTACTGATGCCAGATATAGAGTATGGTTTGAGAAAAATTATCTTAATAAATAAATTGAGACTAACATTGGAGCAGATCGCCCGATAACAATAGATTTACATATTTTATATGAGTGCTTTCTGGAAATTGATTTATCGTGTAAGAAAGTACAAAGGATTTTTGGGACTTAGTATATTGTTCAATATAATGCTGTCGATATTCACAGTAGTAAGTATTCCTGTTATAATCCCATTTTTTCAAATCTTATTTGATCGAATACCTTCTACCTCTTCCGCAGAATCCCTTCAAGGAGTAAATTCATATTTTCAAAATTTAATCTATTCTCAAGGAAGAGAAAATGCACTCTTAATCGCTTGTGGATTGATTTTAATAATCTTTTTCTTGAAGAATATATTCAGATACCTAGCCATGTATTTTATTGTGCCTATGCGAACTGGTATAGTGCGAGATATCAGATCTGAATTATTTGATAAATACCTTAGACTTCCTCTTTCCTATTATAGCGAGCAACGCACGGGAGACTTAATATCTAGGATCACACTTGATGTACAAGAAGTAGAGATGAGCATCCTGCAAGTAATCGAAGTGGTTTTCAAAGCACCTTTGATAATAATCGGTAGTATCCTATTTATGGTCTATGTAAGCCCACCGCTTAGTTTATTTGTATTAGTGCTAATAGTTTTCACTGTATTTGTAATAGGTGGCATTAGCAAAACACTCAAAAAACAATCACAACAAGCTCAAATGCGGTTGGCAAATATTACAAGCACAGTAGAAGAAAGTATTGGAGGTATAAAGATTATAAAAGCATTTAATGGCGAAGAGAATCAAATGAAGAGATTCTCAAAAGAAAATGATGGATATAGAAATATACTGATCTCATTGATGAATAGGCAAAACCTATCATCTCCTTTATCGGAATTTTTGGGTATATCAGTTGTTACAGCATTGCTATGGTACGGATCAAAATTAGTATTTGCTGAAAGTCTTCAACCAGAGACATTCTTTGCTTTCATATTCGCTTTCTATCAAGTTATAGCGCCAGCAAAGAGCTTCAGTAGTGCGTACTATAATATCCAAAAAGGAATGGCTGCCGTGGAACGTATTGATGATTTAATGATCAGTAAACAAGAAAATTCCACATCAGATGCACCCCCTCTCAAATTCTCAAAAAGTATAGAAATAAAGAACGTAAGTTATCAATACCAAGGTGATGAAAAGGTCGTACTCAATGATATAAACCTTACTATTAATAAAGGCGAAGTTGTAGCTCTTGTAGGACCCTCTGGATCAGGAAAGACGACACTAGTGGATCTAATTATGGGATTCTATCCTAACCAATCGGGTCAAATCTTGATAGATGGTAAAGCAATAGAAGAACACGACCTGGGAACTGTGAGGTCTTTAGTTGGATTGGTAAGTCAGAATGCGGTATTATTCCATGATACGATAGAAAACAATATCACATTTGGTAAGAAAGACAAAACGAAAGAACAGATCGTTCAATCAGCTAAAATAAGCAATGCCCACGAGTTCATCTCGGAATTACAAGATGGATATAGCACCATAATAGGTGACAAAGGTATGAAACTATCCGGAGGACAACGCCAAAGATTAACCATTGCAAGGGCGGTACTTCATGATCCTCAGATACTAGTTCTTGATGAAGCTACCTCCGCTCTCGATTCAGAATCAGAAAAACTAGTACAAGATGCACTTGACAAAATTCTTCACGATCGTACTTCGATAGTAATTGCACATAGACTATCCACTATCAAAAATGCGAATAAAATAGTCGTTATGGATCAAGGCAGAATTATATCGATCGGTACTCACGATGAGCTGTACAAAACTTCCCCTCTGTATAAAAAGTATGTCGATATGCAGGGAATAGGCTGATGAAGTGATTTTAAGAAAAAGTTGCTATATTCCACAATGACTTGTTAATCTTCAACTTAAATTCCAAAATCTTCAACTTAATTCTTTTAATAATTATCTTTGATAAAAGTTACCAAACAATGGTTTGATTCGTTTTGGTAGCATAGATCCTAAAAAAGAAAATTATGAAGAAAAATCTACAATCAATTATTGCATTTTTAGCTGTCATATTACCCGCTTTACTTGTTGGGCAAGTAACCATTACAAATTCTATTTTCCCAGTCCCTGGTGACACATTAAAAACAATAGCCGCTGTCGATGCTGGCGGATTTGATCCAAGTCTGGTTGGGGAAAATTTGGAATGGGATCTTAGAAATATCTCCCAAGATCAAGCTAATGAAACTATATACTCAGAAGCTTCGGAAGGAGATGCAGCTGAAATGTTCCCAGATGCAGATCTTCTTGACAAAAGTACAAATCAAGAGATATACTACAAATCATTCAACAATAAGATAGTAGAAATAGGAAGAAGTGGCCTAGACCCAGTCTTAAATATAATCAACCTAACATTTAACAATGATGGAGAATCTGTACTTAGAAGAGCCCCTATGTCGTTTGGTGATGCGTATGATGACGAATCTAGCTTTATGATTGCTGCACCTGCATCTGTTATCCCTGATACATTATTTCCTGGTCTATCTGACTTCATCGATTCTATGAGACTTACTGTTGAAACAGAGCATGATGATTTCGTTGATTCTTGGGGTACATTAAGACTACCCGGAGCTGACTATGAAGTACTAAGAGTAAAAAGAACAACGAGCACAAATGCGATCCTAGAAGTAAAGGCTCCATTCATTGGCTGGTCAGTACTAGATGAAAATAATCCATTAACGGCGGCACTAGGAGATCTTGCAGGCCTTTTGGGAGTAAATATTACAAATAGTTACCAGTTCTACGGGAATGACAATAAGGAAATCCTTGCTGATCTAACTTACGACGATGAAGGTACTTTGCTTACCGCCTCCTATAAAGGTGATATTATCACTGCAGTAAATGAAATAAACTTCAGAGATGTGAGGGTAAAAACATATCCTAATCCGACATATGGTGATGTAACTTTTGAGTTATCTAATCTACCAGATGGAGATTATAGTGTTGTATTGTACAATATAATAGGTAAGAGATTATGGTCTGATAAATTCGATAATAACTCAGGAAGACTAAATGCAAATCTTAGTCACCTGAAAAAAGGAACATACTTATACAGTATCGTTGATGAAAATGGTAGAAAAGTAACCACTAAAAGGCTAATGATTATCACTCCTTAAAATAATTCTAATTATTTTTCAACATGAAAGACTGATAATCAAAGCGATAAGCGCAATAGGTAAAAATAGTTGAATAAAAAGTACTATTGGTATTGTGTAATGTCAAAATGAATTCTAAATTTGCAGTCGCTTAGAGAATATTTAAGCATCCTATATGGAAACGGTCCTTTAGCTCAGCTGGTTAGAGCATCTGACTGTTAATCAGAGGGTCCAAGGTTCGAGTCCTTGAAGGACCGCCGTTTCAAGCCCGTAGACTTAATGTTTACGGGCTTTTTTGATTTTATATAAGTTATATGGGCGAGTTATTGCCCGAGTTTATTCTAAAACATTGGTTTTGATGTGACCATCATTAACTATTGATGTAATAGTACCTACTATATGCTATCAAAGCCTTTTGTTAGACCCTTAGCTTATGCTAATTTTGTTTTTCTATATATTTGTTATAGAAAATGTACGAGCGTCCAAGCATATCGAGCGGGTGACCAACGGGAGGCTGATCTGATATGCAGTGTTAGTCACCGGCTTTTTTCACGTTACAGTATGCTTATTCTCATTCTCCTGCCAAGTCCACCCTCAACAATTTTCTTTAATGTTGATAATTCGATTCCAATCTTATTATTCTCAAGTCTCGAAATATAGTGTTTAGTAGTTCCACTTCTACTTGCCAGTTCTTCTTGTGTTAAACCTAAATCACTTCTTGACTGTCTTATCAAGAGTCCAATTTCAACTTGTCTTGTTTCGTCAACTATACTATTCTCGTAGAGTACAATTGGATCTAATTGATAGTCATAAAAGACTTTCTCGCCTTTATCATTTGTACTTTCTATTTGAATATTATTCCATGAAAGTGTTCCATCGACTAAATCGACTTTCTCAAATTCCTTTTTATCATTGGCAATCAAGAACTCAATATCCTTTTTCTGTACTTTCCATTTCGAGAAAAGCATTTTAAAGTCAATTATTCTCGATTCGCCGTTATTAAAAAGGCAAGCAATTTTATAGTTCTCGACGTAATGAATTTTAATAATTCGTTTAACAGTTCTCATAATTTATGGATTTAACTTTTCCCACTCTTTGTTCACAAATTCAGAATTCTCTTTAGCCCATGAAATGACTTTCTTTCTATACTTTTTCGGTACCCCTCCTGAATAAGTTGAGAAATCATTTATTAAAACCAACTCTTCAAATTCAGCAACGTGAATATGGAAATGTGGAGGATTATGATCTCTGGCATAAATATATACCTTAATGCCGTCTATTATTTTGAGACAAGCCAAAGTTCAATTTTAATTCAAATATAAACAAAGTTGTTTAATTAAACAACTTTGATCTTTGCCTTTTCTCTTCTTGCTGGTGACTAACTTGTGCATATGTAGAACTCCAAGGTATAGAACTTCCACATATATCGCTTATGTGAATAACACATACCAGTTGATAATCAACAAATTACATAACTCTCTAATTTTATCAGTTATCCGTGTATAAACGATTATTATCTGAATAAAAACGGCTATCGTTACAATTGATCAAAACACATTATCATTCTAAAAGTAATAGAAATTATAGATACAAAGCTATTATTTGATATAATACTTGTAACTACTCAGGTAGCAAAAAAGGCTAAGTTTGAATTATTTGGATCATGTAAGAATGCATGTTTAGATTTCTTTTTCTCAAAGTATCACAGACTGATCTAAGGGTACAAAAGACGTGTTGCCCT
>JBLHWH010000171.1:0-13578 GCA_047628935.1 Halioglobus sp.
GGATGCACTAGACAATGTCCTCAAGACCATAGCTAAAGTGAAATCTTCAGATAGTAAGATCATCACAGTAGTAGGTTGCGGAGGTGATCGAGATGCGACTAAACGATCCAAAATGGCTCAGATAGCTGCAAGGAAGAGTGATCGATACATTATCACAAGTGACAATCCGCGAACGGAAGACCCTGAAGCAATTCTCGATGATATGGAAGCTGGCTTGGATTCAGAAATGAAAACCAACATGCTCAGAATATCAGACAGAGCTGAAGCGATCCAAAAAGCGGTGTCGATGGCTGGTGACAATGATGTGATCTTGATTGCTGGAAAAGGACATGAAAAATACCAAGATATAAACGGAGTAAAGACTCCATTTGATGATAAACAGGTACTTCGAGTTGCGATGCTCGGACGATCCTAAAGATAGGTTCTATTATCATTCTCAGGTTGGTTTTAACAGTTGCGGTTGGCGAGAACCCGCTCTAAAAGTAGAGTGTTGTCGACTGCACTGTTAATTTTTTAACTCCTCGGAGTTGAGAGAATGGGAATACGAGTTTTTGATTTTGTAGGTTTCTAAAAATCAATGACCATGAGTATGCCAAAAGAGCGAAAGCTTGACTAAGATGTTTAATAGACACAAATTGATCCGAGTTCTTAAACGATTTGGACAAAGATCAATAGCGAAAAAAGACGAAAGGAGATCAGAGTAAGAAAACTACAACTTTAAATTACTCTTGAATTGTCTCTTTGTAGTTCATGCTTCTGCGTTAGAAGTTCATGAAATGCATTTCGGCAATAGGAAGAAAGTGAGATAATCAAGCCTAAAAATGTTGATATATAATATCATGAACATTTTTTGATTACTCATTCAAAACTACACAGATAGTTTCTCAAAGCTATCGAATAGTAGATGGTAAGTTCTTCGATCAATAATTTCCTCTAATCTCGCTTTAGACAAGGATAGTATTATTACTATTCAATTTTTTGAAAAGACGAGAATCTGGAAACAGGAATCAAGCATTCCAATCCCACATTCTACAAAGAAAATAAGAAGAATTGAGCGTTTGCCGTGTGCGGATAGTTAATAGAGGAGTACGCCTAAGTACAAGTTCCTATAAGCCATTCAATCATTCAAACATTCAAAAATTCAACCATTGAAAAGATGCTCTATCATCTATTTGAATACTTACAGGAACATTACGACTTGCCAGGTGCAGGCTTATTCCAGTATATCAGTTTCAGATCAGGAATAGCGATCATCTTATCATTAATTATCTCGATTTTGTTTGGAAATCGGATTATACGTTCATTGAAAAAATTGCAAGTAGGAGAGACGGTTAGGGACCTCGGACTTGATGGGCAGTTAGAGAAAGCGGGGACACCAACTATGGGTGGATTCATTATAATACTAGCGACATTGATTCCAGCGATTCTTTTGGCTGACTTGACGAATATTTACATTATAGTGTTGATTATCACTACTTTACTGATGGCTTCTATCGGATTCACAGATGACTATATCAAGGTCTTTAAAAAGGATAAAGATGGTCTTTCTGGAAAATTCAAAGTGATCGGTCAGGTTTTGTTGGGATTGATTGTAGCGGCTGTTATGCTCATGCACAATGATGTAGTAGTAAGAATGCCGATGCCAGATGCAATCTTGGCTGGTTATGAAGTAATCAAAAGCTTCACGATCGAAGTGCCAAGGCTTAATGCTGCCAGTGAAATGATCGAAATGGCTTATGTCAAAACGACATTGACCAACGTACCATTCTTTAAAGGAAATGCATTTGATTACAACGGACTATTATGGTTCTTGGGTGACAATGCTTCGGGGTTTGTATGGATCGTATTTGTACCGATTGTTGTATTTATAGTTACTGCGGTATCTAATGCGGCTAATCTTACAGACGGTATCGATGGATTGGCTACTGGTTTGTCAGCGATCATTGCAGCGACCTTAGCGATATTAGCATATGTAAGTGGTAACTCAGTAGTAGCGGAATTCTTAGATATCTATTATATCCCTTACTCTTCTGAGATGGTGATTTTTGCAGCATGTTTCTTAGGAGGATGTATTGGATTCCTATGGCACAATGCTTATCCAGCGAAAGTCTTCATGGGTGATACTGGAAGTTTAACAATAGGAGGGATTATAGCTGTAATGGCGATCTTTTTGAGAAAAGAATTTTTGCTTCCGATATTATGCGGAGTTTTCTTCTTGGAGACACTATCTGTGATCCTTCAGGTGAGTTACTTCAAATACACAAGAAGGAAATATGGTGAAGGTCGAAGAATATTTAAAATGTCTCCAATTCACCACCATTTCCAAAAGATGGGAATGCACGAATCTAGATTAGTTACTAGGTTTTGGATTATAGGCGTAATGCTAGCGATCGTGACAATGATCACACTGAAAATCAGATAATCATTTTAATGAAAAAAGAGAAAGTTGTCATAATCGGTGGGGCTGAGAGTGGAGTGGGAGCTGCGCTACTTGCAAAGAAACATAACTATGAAGTTTTTGTGTCCGACTATGGAAGGATAGCTGTTAAATACAAAGACGAATTAAAAGAAAATAATATCCCTTTTGAAGAAAAGGGACATACTATTGAAAGATTGATTGATGCAGGTTTCGTGATAAAGAGCCCTGGAGTGCCAGATACTGCCCCCATCCTCAGCAGTCTAAATAAAGAGGGTCTGAGAGGAGTCTCGGAGATTGAGTTTGGTTATTCATTTTACTCTGGAAAACTCGTAGCTATCACTGGTAGCAATGGGAAAACTACCACTTCAGGACTCATTTATCACATTATGAAAACCGCTGGCTTGGATGTGGAGATCGGAGGAAACTATGGGGTTAGTTTCGCAAGGGTTCTCACGGATAAGAATCCAGACTATATGGTCTTGGAGCTCAGTAGTTTTCAGCTGGACGGAATACAGAAGTTCAGACCTGATATCGCAGTATTGCTTAATATCAAAGCAGATCATCTTGATAGATATGACTATGATATCAAGAATTATGCTGCGGCAAAACTGAGAATAACAGAAAATCAGACAAATGAAGATCACTATATCTTCAATGCGGATGACGATCTGATCTCAGAGTTCAATAGTCAACTTCCGATTCGTGCTCATAAGCATGGAGTAGAAGCTAGAGATTATAAAAATGGCATTACCTCAAAGGAGGATGACCAACAATTTGAAATAAGTATCAAAGGAAAGCACAACCTTTTTAATGCTCGATGCGCTGTCGAAGTAGCAAGAATCTTAGAAATATCGGAATCAGATATCACCAAGGGTCTAGCAACATTCGTCAACGAACCACATCGACTTGAGGTAGTAGCCACTATCAATGGAGTCACATTCATCAATGATAGCAAAGCAACTAATGTAGATGCTGTAGCCTACGCACTAGATGCCATCGAGGGAGATATCATCTGGATCGCCGGTGGGACCGACAAAGGCAATGACTACAGTCCTCTATTTGAACTAACCCAGAAGCGAGTGAAAGCACTCATCTGTCTAGGTGTAGATAATAAAAAGTTAGTGCAATCCTTCGTAAGATATATACCAGTAATTATTGAGTCAACTAAGGTCTCAAACGTTGTTGACACAGCAATAGACTTAGCAAAGGCAGGGGATACGGTTATCCTGTCCCCAGCCTGTGCAAGTTTTGATTTGTTTGATAATTACATGGATCGTGGCGAGCAGTTTAAAACTGCTGTCCTTGATTTGAAATAACGCACAGCTATTGGATGGCCAAATTTATTTGGTCAATTAAAAAGCTAAAGATTACATAATGCTACAGCATCGAGGTCAGGAGATCTTGAGGAACCAAAAGAAAAAAGTAAATAAACAATAAACAATAAACAACAAAAGAAAAAAGTGAATACTGTAACAAACCTATATAACACTCTTCGTGGAGATAAATACATCTGGCTCATTTTGGGCTTTTTGGGTTTGTTTTCGGTACTAGCAGTATATAGTTCGGCAGGGGCTATGGCGTATAAGTATGCAGGTGGAAATACTGAGTTCTACATGATGAAGCAAGCATTCTTTATTGTATTGGGGATTGGGTTTGCTTATGGATGCTATAAGTTACACTATTTACATTACAGTAGATTGGCGCCTATATTATTGGCTATTGCCATACCGCTTTTGATGTATACTTTATTGTTTGGACCAGAATATAATGATGCTCGAAGATGGATCAACATTCCGTGGATTAATCAACGATTTCAATCATCAGATTTTGCAAAGATAGCATTGATCATATTTGTTGCTAGATCATTGGCTATTAAGCAAGACTTTATAAAGGACTTTAAGAGTGCTTTTTTACCAATCATTTTACCAGTAGTGATTGTTTGTGGATTGATTATGCCAGCGGATTTAAGTACCGCTGCATTGCTATTTACGACATGTTTATTAATGATGTTTATCGGAAGAGTCTCTTTAAAATATGTAGCACTATTGGTCCTCTGCGGAGCGATCGTGTTTGGTGCTTTATTTATAATTGGAACAGTCTTTCCCGAAGTATTCAGGGTAGAGACATGGATCTCAAGAGTGCAAGAATACTTGAGTGCTAGTGACGGTGATTTCCAAGTCCAACAGTCGAAAATAGCCATTGCTAATGGTGGGTTATTCGGTATGGGACCTGGAAATAGTATGCAGAAAAACTTTCTGCCGTATGCTTATGCAGATTTCATCTATGCTATCATCTGTGAAGAGTATGGAATCGTAGGTGGATTGGTAATTATATTAGCATACCTCGGATTATTATTCAGATGTATCAAAATTGTAACTCAATGTCCTAAGGCGTTTGGTGCGATATTAGCGATGGGATTGTGTCTCAATTTGGTGATTCAAGCATTTGCAAATATTGCGGTATCAGTCCAATTGGTGCCAGTAACAGGATTGACATTGCCATTGGTGAGTATGGGTGGGACTTCTGTATTATTCACATGTATGAGTATTGGAGTGATATTGAGTGTGAGTAGATATGTAGAAGAAGCGCACAACCAGAAATTGGCACTAGAGAAATTAGAAGCGAAAGAGGATGCGAGTAATAATTAGTGGAGGAGGAACGGGAGGCCATGTCTTTCCCGCAATTGCGATTGCAAATGAGATAAAGAAACAAAATCCAGATGCGGAATTTCTATTCGTAGGCGCAGAAGGGAAATTAGAAATGGATAGAGTACCGAAAGCGGGCTATCCAATAGTGGGACTTCCAATACAAGGGTTCCATAGAAAACTGACATTACGGAATTTGGCATTTCCATTCAAGTTATTTCAATCCATGTGGAAAGCTAGAAAGGTGGTTAAAAAATTCAACCCAGATGTAGCTGTGGGAGTAGGTGGATACGCAAGTGGACCGACGCTTCAGATGGCTGCTGCCAATGGGATACCAACACTCGTACAAGAGCAAAACTCTTATGCAGGTGTAACGAATAAAATACTAGGTAGAAAGGCGAATAAGGTATGTGTGGCTTATGACGGGATGGAGAAATTTTTTCCATCTGAAAAAATAGTCTTCACAGGAAATCCGGTCAGGAGAGAAATATTTGAAAACGACATAACTACGTCGGGAGCAAAGGCAAAGCTAGGATTAGAAGTTGGTAATAAAACCATCCTAATCTTTGGTGGCAGCCTGGGAGCAAGAGCGCTTAATGAGTCTATCGAGTCGGGAGCTGAATTACTGAGACAGCACTCCGAGATTAATGTCATTTGGCAGGTTGGTAAACTGTACTATGAAGATTATAAGAATTCTGAAGTAGCAAAATTGCCAAATGTGACGGTGCTTCCCTTTATAGAGGATATGGCCTCAGCTTACAAAGCTGCTGATCTTGTCGTCTGTCGAGCGGGTGCATTGACGATCTCCGAGCTCAGCCTTGTGGTAAAGGCTGCGATCTTGGTTCCATCTCCGAATGTAGCTGAAGATCATCAAAGCCAGAATGCGATGGCCCTTGTTAATAAAGGTGCGGCAAAGATGGTGCTAGATGCAGATGGAAAAGAAAAGCTGGTAAAGACCATGCTTGAATTGATAGATAATGACGAGGAAAGAAAACAACTGGAGAATAATATCAGTTATTTCGGAAAACCGAATGCGGCGGAAGAGATAGCTAAGATTGTTAAATCCTTGATTTGAAAATCAGGTTTCGTTTGTAGGGTCCAAGGTTAGATGAAGACAAGGAGCTAATGTCGCTTTCAATTTATTGGCAGCTGAACTAAAACTTTGCATAGCAAAAGCAAAACTAAAACATGACTTGTTCTTAGACAATCGAATAGCATCGAGGTCAAAGACTTGGACAATCAGACATTGACAAAAAAGCGAAGCGATCTAAATATCGAAAAGCGCAGCGATCGAAATGTCGACATAATAATAGCAGTCTCGAAATCTCTGAATCTCAAGATTTCGAACTCTTAAGTGAAGCGAAGAATGAGTGAAACGAATAAAATATACTTCATAGGTATCGGAGGAATAGGCATGAGTGCCATCGCGAGATACATGCTTTCACAAGGTAAGGAAGTCTATGGGTATGATAAAACAGAAACAACATTGACCAAAAAGTTGGTTGATGAAGGCATGAAGATCCACTATACAGATGATGTGAATCTGATACCAGAAAGAATTGATTTGGTCGTATATACGCCAGCGATTCCTGAGGATCATTCAGAATTAAATTATTTTATTGAAAATGGATTTGATGTCATCAAGCGGGCAGAGATGCTTGGAAGATTGAGCCAAGTGAAGAAAACGATCGCGATCGCGGGCACTCACGGCAAGACATCTACCAGTGCAACAACTGCTCACTTATTGAAACATGGAAAAGAAGATGTCTCAGCCTTTATCGGCGGAATTATGTCAAACTACAATAGCAACTATATCGAAGGGGCTGGTGATTGGATAGTGGTAGAGGCGGATGAATATGACAGATCTTTCTTGCACTTGTCTTCGGATATCATTGCCATCATGAGTATGGATGCTGATCATTTGGATATATATGGTGATCACAATGTGATGATCGAAGGATTCGAGGCATTCATTACAGAGATCAAGCAAGACGGTACACTGATCATAAAAGAAGAGATGCTGGCAGGATTGAGTGAGGGTGTGATAGATTTTCTAGTCGAGAAAAATGTAGATGTTGTCCTCTTCGGAATAGATACAGCCACTGAAGTAAGTGCAGAGAATGTGCGAGTGCAAGATGGAAAGTTCTTCTTCGACTATGAATCAGAAAATGGTTCTATCAATGGTTTACAAACGAACCTTGCGGGTAGACACAATATCGAAAATTCGATAGTAGCGATTACAATTGCTAAGATTCTAGGATTGAATGGGGAAGCCGTGAGGGATGGGTTGCAGTCATTCAAAGGAATCAAACGAAGATTCGAGATGATTTACGAGGATGAGCAAGTGACATACATTGATGATTATGCGCATCACCCAACAGAGTTAAAATTGGCTATTGGAGCTGCTAAAGAGCTGTTTCCAGATAAGAAGATAACTGGAATTTTCCAACCGCATCTATTTTCGAGAACGAGAGATTTTGTGGATGATTTTGCCGAATCGCTGGATATGCTAGATGAAGTCTTATTGATGGATATCTACCCAGCCAGAGAAGAACCGATAGATGGAGTAACATCCAAAATTATCTTCGATCAAATGAAAATTGAAAACAAAACATTGGTAACTAAAGAGATGCTGATGGACGAAGTGAGGAGGAGAAATTTGGAGGTCTTAATGACACTAGGTGCGGGTGATATTGATGTGTTTGTCTCACAGATTGATAAATTGTTAACCACTAGGAACACTTAGAAAAGATACTAAGGAGTCACAAGAAAATACTGAACAGTTCAAGATATAATGTCTCAAGAGCTAAAACCTTAACAGCTAAAGAAAATTGCCAAGAGAAAAATAAAAAACAAATAACTGGCTTGCGCAGCAAATAGACAAATCAACTAATGCTAAATAAAAATAAATAAAAATAAATAGAAAATACAAATGCCACGTAAAACAAAACATAACACAAAAAAAGCGGACTGGAAGAAAAATCTGGCCTGGACTGTAGTGACGTTTGTCATCATGGGTGTGCTGTTTATGGCTATCGAGCGAAAGAAGAATGCGACGATTAGTAAAGTGGGTATTTCTATTAGGGGTATCAAAGGGGGTAAGAACTTGATCACTAAAAAAGGAGTGAAAACGATGTTCCGAAACTACTTAGGATACGATTTAAAAGAAAGTTCTATTCGGGATCTTGATCTAATGGATATGGAGATGATGCTCGAAGCGGATGATCGTATCAAGAAAGCGGAAGTTTTCGTGGATAATAAGGATAGATTATACATTGCCATCAAGCAAAGAGAACCGATCGTAAGGGTGTTTAGTAAGAATAATACAAGCTACTATTTAGATATTGATGGTATAGAAATACCAGCTTACAAAGGATCAACAATCAGAGTGCCTGTTGCATCAGGGAATATAGACGAGTACGTTTCTGGTTTTTTAGAGAGTAAGAAAAAGAATAATCTCCAAGATGTATTTGCGATTGCAAAGTATGTTCATCAGGATGAATTTTTAACTGCATTGATTGAGCAGATTGATGTAGAAGAAGATGGTCAGATTATTCTAGTGCCAAAAGTAGGAAGACAGAAGCTGGCAATGGGAAAGATCAATATAGATGAAGAGGAAGAAATGATCCGCAGATTTGATATGATGAAGCAGATGTATAAAGAAGGAATGAAGCATGTCGGCTGGAGAAAGTATGAAATGCTTACACTCAAGTATGATATAAAGAATGAAGATTACTCAGCGATCTGGGCGACAAGGAGGGAGTAGGGTCGCGCAAAGGAGAGGTAGGGTGTCTCGCAGAGGAGCTGAGGGCGCAGAGGCTTAGTTGAATTTAGTGCCGGAGCCACTTTCAATATCCCCCCTTTGGAAGGGAAGAAAGCGGTTCATTATATGAACGCTCACCTCTAAAGTCAGTCAGCAATGAGACTGAAGTTAGGGGGTGGATGTCAACATGAAGTATGTTAACATGATTTGAAAATAAGATGATTAAGATGTGCACTTAGACAATCGTACAGCATCGAGGTCAGAAACCTCGTCGATCTTATATGAATTAAGTCGTGTACTTAGATCATCATACAGCACCGAGGTTAGAAACCGCGACGATCCTAGATGGATTATGATGTTGACTAACAAAGTTGAAAAAAAAGAAATAAATCGTAAGAAGGAGGCTTGAATATCTCTCGATTGCACCAAACATATGTTTTTAATGAGCGAGTTGCTCGATGAAATTATAGTTTATGAATGATCACAACAATATCCAAAATGAAATAGCCGTAGCCTTGGATATAGGTACGACTAAAGTGTGCGCCATTGCAGGGCGTCTCAACGAGTACGGAAAGATTGAAATAGTCTCCGTCGGAACAGTTAAGTCAGAAGGCGTATCACGTGGTGTGGTATCGAATATTGACAAGACAGTAAGAGCCATTAAAGAAGCCATCGAAATCGCCGAGCGCAATGCTGGGTTGAAGTTTAAGCTGGTTCATGTAGGTATTGCTGGGCAACATATCAAATCGCTTCACCACCATGGTGTAAGGGTTAGACATGATGCCAATGATGAGATATCTTACGATGATGTAGAGATGTTGGTCAAAGACATGCATAAGCTAGTATTGCCTCCAGGTGATAAAATATTGCACGTAATCCCTCAGGAATTTACTGTGGATGATGAGCGCGATATTATTGATCCAGTAGGTATGTCTGGTATTAGACTAGAAGCTAACTTCCATATCATTACTGGTCAGATATCTGCATCGCGAAATATTATGAGATGTGTAGAGAAAGCTGGTTTAGAAGTAGCTGATGTAACACTAGAACCTATAGCAAGTGCTGCATCTATCCTTAGTGATGAGGAGAAAGAAGCGGGTGTAGCATTGGTAGATATAGGTGGTGGAACAACGGATATCACAATCTTTAAAGATGGTATTATACGTCACACTGCCGTCATTCCATTCGGTGGAAATGCAGTGACTAAAGATATTAGAGAGGGCTGTACCGTGATGATAGATCAGGCAGAAAAATTGAAAGTGAAGTTTGGCTCTGCAATGGCGAACGAGATCTATGATAATAGAATAATCACCATCCCCGGATTCAAAGGGAGGGAACATAAAGAGATATCAGAGAAGAACCTAGCGAGGATCATTCAGGCTAGGGTAGAGGAGATATTTGATTATGTACTATGGGAGATCAGAAGATCAGGATATGAGAATAAATTGATTGCAGGAATTGTGTTAACTGGTGGTGGATCATTGCTTAAGCATATCAACTTACTAGCTGAGTACCATACAGGTCTTGGAGCTAGAGTGGGTAAGCCGGTAGAACATCTAGCACATGGTTATCATATTCAATTAGCTAGTCCTATATACGCTACAGCTGTAGGACTACTAAAGAATACGATTGAGAATATGAAGGACAGACAATTTGTAGAGTCTGTGACGACAGAAGAGGACAGATTAGATTTTGAGGGTGCCGAACAAGAAGTAGAAGATCATGATGAACATGATAACGCATCGGAGGAAACACAGGGAAGAAAAAAACGAGGTAGTAGATTCTTTGATAGGTTCTATACGCTGACGAAAGAATTCTTTGAGGCAACTCCAGATTCAGAATTTTAATATGGGCATCAACGGACTACTAGGATTAAATAGTAGTACTCAATTTTTAAAATAAGAAAACATATAATCATGGAATTTGATTTACAACAAAATAATAGCTCAATCATCAAAGTAATAGGTGTCGGTGGCGGCGGTGGAAACGCTGTTGCACATATGTACGAGCAAGGGATCATAGGAGTAGATTTTGCGATTTGTAATACGGATGCACAAGCAATGGATCACAGTGATATCCCTGTAAAGATATCACTAGGACCTCACCTCACAGAAGGAAGAGGAGCTGGGTCTAAACCAGAAGTTGGTAAAGAAGCTTGTATAGAATCTATCGATGAAGTAAGAACTTTCCTTTCTGATAATACTAAGATGCTATTTATAACTGCTGGTATGGGTGGTGGAACTGGAACAGGTGCTGCACCGATAATTGCCAAAGCAGCGAAGGAGATGAATATTTTGACGGTGGCAATCGTAACATTACCATTCAAGTTTGAAGGGATGAGACGTAATAAGCAAGCGATAGAAGGACTTGAGCAATTAAAGAAAAATGTTGATTCTATCTTGGTCGTTTCGAATGATAAAGTGAAAGAGATTCATGGAAATCTAGAGCTTTCTAAAGCATTTTCTCATGCTGATAATATCCTAACTACAGCAGCTAAAGGTATAGCCGAAATAATCACAGTGATTGGTAATATCAATGTAGATTTCGAAGATGTAAATACGGTAATGAAGGATAGTGGTGTTGCTATTATGGGACATGCTATTGCAGAGGGTGAAGATAGAGCTAGGAAGTCAATTCAAATGGCATTAAATTCTCCATTATTAGAGGATAATGATATCAGGGGAGCAAAACATATTCTTCTAAACATTACTTCTGGTGAAAAGGAAGTAACGATGGATGAAGTAAGTGAGATCACTAATTATCTAGAAGAAGAAGCGGGATATGGTACAGATGTGATATGGGGTGTATGTAAAGATGATTCTATCGGAGAAGCGGTAGGAATTACAATAATAGCTACAGGGTTCCGAGAAGGTGGAGCGAAAAGACCTGTTCAAGAAAAAGGTCAAATCACTAAAGTAGGATTGGATGAAGATGTGTTTGGAGCAATTACACGATCTGAAACTATTGTACCTATCTCCCAAGAACCAGAAGTGTCAACACAAAATATTTTTGACTTCGAAACTGATGATATCAGATCTACGATCAATACATTAGGCGTCAAGAAAGGTGAATATGATTCAGTGATGAGTGATGAGGACATACTATTTAGAGATGAACAAAGGAGGAAAGAACAAGAAATGGAAGCTACAAGAAGAGAGCTTGCGAGAAAAAATTCGAGTATCCCTCTTGATAGTCCAAAAGTAGTAGCTGACATGGAGACACTTCCTGCATATGCAAGAAGAAATGTGAAGTTGGATGAAATTGATACTAATAAAGATAATAATCGAAGTAGATACACTGTGTCTATGGATGATGATGGTCCATTAGTGTCTGGAGGGAATTCATTTCTACATGATAATGTAGATTAGGATTTTGGTTAAAAATGCACTTGGAATCTCTACAATGCAGAGTTATAAATAGCATTGAAAATATTATTGAAACATAATATCTGGGCGCTTTGTTTGAGAAGTTAGACATCTCAAGGGTAGTCGGCCTATATATATACATGATATATAAGAATTCGTCTTTTTTTAATCGTCTTATCTTATTTTACATTAATAAGATATGTTGCCCCGGGCTCTCCGCCTAGGGGCTTTTTTATTTAAATTATTCTATTTCTACCTGAACTTCACTATTTTTTTCAGAAGCCAGATGAACTTCACTGTTTGTTTCAGAATCCAGATGAACTAATGTCGCATATAATTAAAGTAAGATGGACTTATTCAACGTTAAAAATGCTAACTATAGCTATGTTTGAAGTACTGTAAATTGGGCAAGTGATTGTTTCACAATCACTATGCCTGTGTTTTTTGTAAGGGTGTTTTCTGCGAAACAGGTGTTTTCTTCGAAAGCCATCCCTTGTGCCGTTATTTATGCCACACTTACATGATTAAAAGAATCTTCTGATTAAATTTAAAACGACATTCTCAAACAGAATTCGTATTAGATAGCTTGAATTCAAGCTTGAACTCAAGTAGTAAAATAACTTATCAAGCTTTAGTGCTCGTTAAAAAAAAATAAATCTAATGAAAGTCCCAAAATGACTTAAAACTATAAGGGTCTGATCTTTTTTCATAAGTGTTTGACCTTTTTTCATAATGACGAGATAGTACTTTTGTTTATCTTTGTTGTAACAAAAATTGAATAATCCACTAGTTAGAAAATGTATAATGTTCATATAAGTTCAAGCATTTAATATAATGCTTAAAGTATTAAAATAAAGGGTGTTTTTGTAGGAGTCCATTTTTATATAAAGATGGGCTTCTCTTTATTTATGGTCCTTAATGAAAACGTACAAAAAGACGATCATTGGTCACACCTTATTACCATTGCGAACATCTAGAAAAGGCAAGTCACTACTATTGCGAAATCTGCCCGAATATTTCGCATATATTATTTTACAATAACTATATCGTGCGTTAAAATAACTTATCAAAATTTAGTGCTCGTTAAAAAATAAATCTAGGAAAAGTCCCAAAATGACTTAAAATTATAGAGGTCTGATCTTTTTTCATAAGTGTTTGACCTTTTTTCATAGTGACGAGATTGTATTTTTGTGTATGTTTGTTATAACAAAAATAGATTAATTCACTAGTTAGAAAAAGTACAATGGTCATATAAGTTTAAGCATTTAATATAATGCTTAAAGTATTAAAATAAAGGGTGTTTTTGTAGGAGTCCATTTTTATATAAAGATGGGCTTCTCTTTATTTATGGTCCTTAATGAAAACGTACAAAAAGACGATCATTGG
>JBLHWH010000172.1:0-13572 GCA_047628935.1 Halioglobus sp.
ATCAGAGCAACATGTCTTTTGTACCCTTAGATCAGTTTGTGATACTTTGAGAAAACGAAATCTAAACATGCATTCTTACATGATGCAAATAATTCAAACTTAGCCTTTTTGCTACCTGAGTAGTTACCTTTTTTTTAATTTCTGTAGGGATTACGTTTTTCTAGATTACAATCTACAAAATAGTGCATTTTATCTCAGCGAGATAACCGAAAATGATTCATAATATGTTTCTGATATTGCCATAACCATCCTGAATAGTTACTTAACTTTTAGTTCCTATTCTTGAACTACATCAAATGACACTCCAAATCTATCAAGATACTCTTTCAGTGGTTCTAAGCCAACAGATACTCTTCTTTGGTCTACGGTAGAGGCGTCACTTAGATTATACAGCTTGTCCCCCAACAGTTGACTCCCGTATATCTGCGGTTTTCCATCATCCATTGCCATTCTATCTTTCATCAATGCAATAGATCCAGCATCAATAGCTCCTGCTTCATTCGCTTCTACAAAATAACTGATGTACCTCTCTCTGTACTCAGCTTTACTATGTTGGATAATCAACCAGATAATATTTATTTGTTTTTCGTTTTCCACACCTTTTGGTAACCCGCATACTTGATCGATACTAATAACCAATTCAAGATTTTTATGATCAACCATCGCGTCATATAGTCCTTCTTCTTTCCGTATTTCTTGGTCTCTTCTATATGCTTCATCAAGTAGAGGAATGACATTTTTGCAATCTATTTGAGAGACTGTTACAGGAGGGGCAGCATTAAGCCTTTTATTGATTTGTGCTTCTATTTCTTGGTCAGCTGGAGTACTTTTTCTTACCACCACCTCCACGATATCTCCTTTTTTATTCTTATAAAAGTCTGTAGTTAAGCCGCCTTGTTCATATGCAGTTATCATTTCATCTTTTGTCATAATATTACCCAGAATATCTTTTATGATGATAGAATCTGGAGATGGAAAATCATTTTTGACCGCACGTTTTACATATTCTTTATCGCTCATTTTTTCAAGCTTCGGTGAAGAGTTACATGATATAATTAAGAAGAAGGAAAATAAAAAAACGTATTTGAAGAGCTTCATAGTTAATTAGATTTATAATAATTCGTGTGTGTCAGAAATTTAAAAAGCCATAAATCACTAATGCGATCTCTGGCTTGCTATTATGTATTAACCACTGTCGCGGTACTATAATTATACTTTCTTGATAACGATCGCACTTGCACCTCCACCTCCATTACAGAGTGTAGCACAACCGATTTCACCATCATTCTGGTGAAGTACATGATTAAGTGTCGTCAATATCCTAGCGCCAGATGCACCAAGTGGATGACCAAGAGAAACTGCCCCTCCATTTACATTTACTTTGTCTTCTGATATTCCTAGCTCCTTATTAAATGCTAATGTCACAACAGAAAATGCTTCATTCACCTCGAAGAAGTCTACATCGTCTTTTGTAAGGCCTGCTCTTTTAAGTGCTTTTGGAGCTGCTAATGTAGGAGCCGTTGTAAACCATTCTGGCTCATGTGCTGCATCTGCGAATGAAAGTATCTCAGCTATTGGAGTCAATCCAAATTTCTGAACCGCATCTTCACTTGCTACTATGATTGCAGAAGCTCCATCGTTGATCGTTGAAGAATTCGCCGCAGTAGCTGTTCCGTCTTTACTAAAAGCAGCTCTTAGCGAAGGTATTTTATCAAATCTTACTTTTTTGTATTCTTCATCTTCAGCTATGATAAGATCATCTCCTCTTCTTTGTGGCACATTTACTGGTATGATTTCATCTTTGAATCTTCCCGCTTCTGTTGCTGCAGCAGATCTTGTATAAGACTGTATGGCGAACTCATCTTGCTGTTCTCTAGTGATATCATATTTTACAGCGGTAGCATCTGCAGATGTTCCCATTGCTAAGTGGTTGTATGCATCAACAAGACCATCTTTTTGTAATCCATCTACTAATTCTCCACCACCGAACTTGTAGCCCCATCTTGCTTTTGGCATATAGTATGGGATATTTGACATACTCTCCATACCTCCCGCTACTAGAATCTCTGCATGGCCAAGCATTACAGATTGTGCCGCAAACATCACTGACTTCATACCTGAAGAACAAACCTTATTTACAGTAGTACAAGGTACATTATTACCGATACCCGCTCCTAATGCCGCTTGTCTTGCAGGCGCTTGACCTACATTTGCTTGGCATACATTTCCGAAGTATACTTCATCGATATTTTTGGAATCTACCTTTGCTTTTTCTAGTGCTCCTTTGATCGCAATACTCCCCAATTGAGGTGCGGTAAGTGAAGACAATGATCCACCGAAACTACCCATAGGTGTACGAACTGCGGATACTATATATACTTTTTTCATAATTACGTTTTTTGAAGAGGGTCTGACCTCTATGCTATTATTTGATTAGGTCGTGTAAAGGTAAGGATTCGTATAGGGTTTTTATTATCTGTTTTTATTAAATCCAATAATATCATACTTATTAAAAAAATTATTGCTACAATAATGTAGCCTATGAGCTTCAAATTAACAGCACTTTTATGGATTGACAAACCCCTTAAGTCATCTTTTAGCTTACTATAGTACGGTAATTGAATAGGTGAATTCAAACAAATAATAGTAACAATTTTCAAAATATTCTTAATAGTGTTTTGAGAGTATAAATTCAAATATCCATCAACAGATTGAACAGAATAATCCACTGTCTTAATAACACAATTATAAAACTCCTTATTACCTAAACCATAGGGCCTCGTAAATTCAGTAATATAATCACATTGGTCCGTATCTATCCACTTACTCATTGATTTTATTGAAAATTCAGCGGCTGGAGATGAGAGTGGTTTTATGCCTAAAGATTGTTTTTTTTGCAGCTAAAAGTTTTTTGTTTCATTTTTGGTCATTCTTATCTTGAGCTTCATCTATGTAATATGTACCCATTCCTTTTACCTGTGAAGTAAATTAAGATAAATTAAATATTTCGTCTGGTGTTATACTTTCAAAATGATTAATTAATTTGAAAATATGCATGATTTATAAAAGGCTTTATTGCCTCTTTTTGATCTGGGTCTAAAGCCAATAGTTTTTTGTAATCTATATCAAGGAATCCTGAGGATTTCATGAATTCTGTCAATCCATCAATTTCATTTATAATAACGTAACCTAGTCTATTTTCTAATAGACTATTTAATAATTTCACTTCTTCTTTATTTAATAATTTATCCTTGAATCTTATAGTCTTCTTATCTGTTAATTCAAGGCGAGAGAATATTTCTGTTTCTAATTGGTGAACCTGTTTTACAGAGTTAACATTATCCAATGAAAAATTTAAACGGTCTGGAATATCAATGTATTCTATCATGAATCTCAAATATTATTATGTCTTAAAAACTTTCGTTCCTCATTTCTTAGGCACAGGATCATCCCCATGTCCACCCCACGGGTGACATCTTCCAATACGCTTCAGACCGATCCATGTTCCTCTAAAAATTCCCCATTCATCGATAGCCTGTAACATATAATGAGAGCAAGATGGACTATATCTACATGTCGGTCCAAGGATCGGAGAAATAAACCATTGATATAGCTTAATCGGAAATGTAAATATCTTTTTGAGCACATTAGTCATACATTTCTATCTTTTCGGAAGTCTTCTCTGGAGTAAATAATATATCCTCGACTCGTTGTTTGTCCAGTTGGATATTCGTCATGTTTTTTTGATCATCGTAAAGTTCTGTCATGATACTATTGGTGACAGATATTTCAGAGAATGCAAGAATATCTCCTACTTCCATATAACACCAAACTGCCGCTAGATCATCCGATTGTTCTTTCCCTAGAAACTCCGGAATGATTATTTTACCATTTATCTCGATTATGAAATGCTCTAATATATAAGCATAGATGCTAGCTTCTGCATCTTCTTTTTCCTTTCGAGTACAAAGTCTTAGTGTATCACCCGCTGTTGGCTGTAATGCCAATTCTAGATCATCGATAAACATATTCATAGTAATCTGAAGAGATTGATCCTTGGTATTATAATTAATGGTACTCTTACTCAAGTGAAACTCGTGCACATCCATTACTGGTGTCGTGTTCATCATGGTAGAAATAAGCATTATAAAAAGTATATTCATGTGCTACATTATAGTCCTTTCCCTTCGACAAGCTCCGGGCAGGCTATTTTCAGTATGATTAATGGTATATTGCCGGAATTGGTTCTCTGTTTGTATCTGAGAACGAGAAAATATTTAAGTCTAGGCTGGATTACAATCCTAATAGTTTATCCAAATAATCATTATCCACTTCTGTGCCTGCGAAATCGTCAAATGCCTTTTCAGTTACATCAATGATATGACTTTGTATGAAGGGTGCCCCTTCTTTAGCTCCTTGCTCTGGAGATTTGATACAGCATTCCCACTCCATTACGGCCCAACCATCGAATCCGTGCTTTGATAATTTACTAAATATACCTCCGAAATCTACTTGACCATCACCAAGACTTCTGAATCTTCCTGCACGATCCGCCCATCCTTGATATCCTCCGTATACCCCTTGCCTACCCGTTGAGTTAAACTCTGCATCCTTCACGTGAAACGCTTTGATGCGCTCATGGTAAATGTCGATATATTCTAGGTAGTCTAATTGCTGTAACACAAAGTGACTCGGATCATAAAGGAGGCATGCTCGGCTGTGGTTATTTACTTCTTTCAGGAACATCTCATAACTGATACCATCATGCAAGTCTTCGCCTGGATGTACTTCATAACAAACATCCACTCCACATTCATCGAAATGATTTAGGATAGGTAACCATCGATCTGCCAACTCTTTGAATCCTCTTTCTACTAGTCCATTGGGTCTTTGTGGCCAAGGATACATTGTCTGCCAGAGCAATGCCCCACTAAATGTTGCATGTCCTTTGAGCCCTAAGTGTTGACTTGCAGATCCAGCATATCTAACTTGCTGTTTTGCCCATTCTGTTCTTTCTGCAGGTTTTCCTTTTACTTCATCTGGTGCGAATCCATCGAACATTGTGTCATAAGCTGGATTTACAGCTACCAATTGACCCTGTAGGTGTGTGCTCAGCTCAGTGATTTCGAGGCCATATTCACCGATTTTTCCCTTTAATTCGTCACAGTAAATTTTACTTTCTGCTGCCGTCTTGAGATCGATCAATCTAGATTCCCAAGTTGGGATTTGTACTCCCTTATATCCTAGATCTGCAGCCCACTGGCATATGCTATCTAAACTATTGAATGGAGCTTCATCACCCATAAATTGGGCTAAAAATATTGCTGGTCCCTTTATTGTTTTCATTTTTTAAGCTTTGTTGTTAGTTAATGCTTTCTCTCTTTGGCGAGGAATTAATTAGACCTTTTCTTTTCTACCTCTTTAATAGATTTTCTCAATCTCTTTGCGTTAGCCTTTGAGGAAAAAAGAGATTCTGTTTCTTTCCAGCTGTTATATTCTTCAAGAGAGATAATAACAACATTACTTTTACCTCGATTGACGATTACTGTATCATAATCTTCAGTGACTGAGTTTAAAACAGCCTTTACGTTATGTTTTAGGGTCTTGTAATCTAGAACTTGCACAAGTTATTAATTTACTATTTTTTAATTGGGGTGTGTTCGTCCACCCCCTGCGCCCCTCCGAAGGGGGATAAACGTGACATGGCTCTGGCTTTTGATAGCAGTCTTTGCCCGAGCCTAGACCTAATATCCCCCTTCGGAGAGAGTTAGGGGGTGGAATCTTGATTGCTCATCTCACTACCACATTTCTTCATCACATCGACACCCACTTCACATCCTCCGTATTCCCACTTTCGATCACCTTGTCAATAAATCTCATGCCTCTTACTCCATCTTCCACCGTTGGAAAATCAGTATATATTGGATCTACTTCCACTCCATCAACTCTAGCTTGGATACATTTTGCCACATTCCTATAGATATTACCAAATGCTTCAAGATATCCTTCTGGGTGTCCTGCAGGAATCCTAGTATGTGCTTCTGCTTCTGGGTATAACGGCCCTACTCCCGTTCTTCTTAGTTCTGTAGGTTTGTCTAGCCACCTTACTTTTAGGGTATTGGGTTCCATTTGGCTCCAAGCCAATCCTCCCTTTTCACCATAAACTCTTATGTTGAGATCATTTTCTTCTCCGGCACTTATTTGACTGGCATGGAGTATTCCTCTTGCTCCATTTTCGAACCTTAGAAGTACGTTTCCATCATCGTCTAATTGACGCCCTTCTACTATGATGCTGATATCGGCACAGAGTTGGGTAATTTTAAGTCCTGTAATATATTCTGCGAGATTTTCCGCATGAGTCCCTATGTCTCCCATAGCACCTGCTTTACCTGATTTTTTAGGGTCTGTACGCCATGCCGCTTGTTTTTGGTCACTACTTTCCAATAATGTAGAAAGCCAACCTTGCGGATATTCTACGACTACTTTTCTTATGGCACCAAATTCTCCGTGCTTGATCATTTGTTTAGCTTGTTTTACCATCGGGTAGCCCGTATAATTATGAGTCAGTGCGAAGATGAGACCAGATTCATTAACTGTTTTTTCTAGTTCAAGTGCTTCTTCCATATCGAAGCAGAGTGGTTTATCACTTACTACATGAAATCCATTGTCAAGCGCCATTTTAGCGGGACCATAGTGCATATGGTTTGGAGTCACGATACTAACGAAATCCATTCTTTGATCTTCGGGAAGTACTTTTTCTTTTTCGATCATTTCTGAATAACTACCATAAACACGGTTAGGGTCGAGATAAAAGTCCTCTCCAGATAACCTTGATTTTTCTGGATTACTGCTGAATGCTCCACATACAAGCTCAATCTGCCCATCAATAGCAGCAGCCATTCTATGTACTGCACCAATAAAAGCTCCTCGGCCTCCACCAACCATACCCATTCTTATTTTCCTTGGCATATTTATTCTTTTTATCTCTTAATCAAATTGTGTAGTTCTCATTCTTTGCCGAAAATAGAAAATAGAAATAAACCATTCACTAGAACTGATCACAAATGAGATATAAAATCAACAAGTGAAGTTTCATATCTATGGATATGCTTAATACATGGGGGTAATTCTGATTCTGTGTGGGAGGACAAAACACCAACCACTCCCATTTTTGCATTGATAGCTGCACTTACTCCTGCATGCGAGTCTTCGAAAACAAGACATTCATTTGAGTCAGCAGATAAGTTTTTTGCACTTTTAAGATATACTTGTGGATCGGGTTTGTGAACAGTTACATCTTCACTGGCAAGTGTAGAACCGAAGACGTCCCTTATATCAAGTGTATCTAAGATAAGATCCATATTAGCGATCGGCGCTGATGTTGCTACCCCAAGTTTATACTTTTTATCAACCAAAAGATTCAAAAAATCTAAGTATCCGTCTATGGGTTTTACATGCTCAGCGTAAATCTCTCTAAATAAGCCCTCTTTCTCATCTTCATATGCTTGGAGTTCGTCGCCAGAAACAGTTCTACCTAAGAAATGAGAAAAGATATAGCTATTACTTTTACCGTACATGTGTGCAGCATATTCTTCTTCTGAAGGGTCCATTCCTCTTTTTTGAAAGAATGCTTGAAAAGCCTTTGAGTGGTGTGGGTTAGTGTGGCATATCACACCATCCATGTCAAATAAGATCGTATCTATCATAAACGCAAAGGTAAGTACTGCAGATTAATTATGTATAAGATTTACTAACGATCTAGATGATGTAGTGCAGATCATCGAAGACTTCAATGCAATAGTAAAGTAGACTATCGTGACTAATTACGGTAGATAGGGTTATACTCAATCATTATAAATAATAAGTAACCTAGGTGATCGTTTAGCTTTAGTCTATTTCTGTTTATACCGCTGATTATTGCCTAAATACCTCTGTGGTACCAAGACGAGAAACAGGTGAGCTACTCATAAATTTTGTTTAAACAAAAAATTCGAACACTCATAAACTGTCTTCTGAGTGCTTTAATTTTTGCATTAAATCACTCTACCTCCGCATTAGTATTTCGGTTATTAAAGTAATTCAATATGCTCTTGAGATTATTCTTAATTGTGTTTGAGATCACTAAAAAGAATTTAAATTCTTAGTCTTCTAACTTGTTATACCATAGTGCATGTTTCCTTATATACAATTTGTTTAATTGTCTTTCTGGCGAATATTTTAGCTGGATCTTTACTAGGTTTATACGCGGCTTTTATTCTAGGGTCTCTTTCAAATAAAATTTCAGGGCTTTGTCTTTGGGTTGGGGTCCAGTTGTCAGAAATTGTGAAAAGTAGGTATCTACTTCTCGCTGCCAGTTGTTTCAGGCTATCACCATTTTCTAGGGTTTCAGGCATAAACATGAGTCCATTTTGTTTCGCTATTTCTCTTTCAATATTTTCTAAATCTATTGCGGCCCTCCTATCTTTCATTCTTATCTCTTGGAATGCATCAGATGTTCGTTTTTGTACATGGAAGCGATCCGAAACTAGTGTCGCGTTTGGAAAACTTCGCTTAGCTAGTAAATGCATAGATGGTGTCAAATCAACTGTGATCTCTTCTACTTGTTTCCTCTTATTCTCTGGGACCTTTCATAATATTGCTATTTTATTTACAGCCCCCTTAACCATTGCAACTATTACTCCTTTCTTTCCTTTCGCCACATTGTTTGTTACGATTGTATAAAGCTCACCTAGTGATAAGCTGGTTTCATCCATACTTAGAAAGGTGCATATTCTCAGAAAAAAATATAATTTCTTCCGCATGGCTAGATTGACCCTAGGTTAAGAGCTTGCTCAGATGAATATAATATTGAGATTATAATTGTTCTCCATCCAAAATAAATAAATCACCTTTTAATTTACAGTTTGTTGGAGTACTGTCTATTAAACCCTTTTAAAAAAGAAACAAATTATTTAGTAATTAGTGTTCCTTTTGCTTTAGTATTCCTGTCCCTATTTATAACTTTTCCGCTCTGTTTGGCTATCCATTTGCGCCGCCTAAATTTATAGCTACATTGCTTTCCGCGTAATGGAAAATCGGTAACTCGTAAATGTGCTTTTATTAAAACCTTATAAACTCACCGATATATAATCAATTACGATATGCATACATCACAAACTTCTATTATATTTCAAAGATACCCAATTGTCTATTTAGGGTTATCGCTTAACTATGTTTTACTCTCTCCTCAAAAACCACTTTGACTAAATACCTCAGGACGTTCCAATTACCACAACGAAATACACCCCAAATGCATGAAAAATAACCAATTGTCCACAAATAAGTATACCTTTGTGATTCAATATTTACAAGACCATTCATATAAACTTGAGGAATGAAATATATAATTCTCATAGCGATGATATACGGGGTATATCGGGTGTCACAAGTAGCAAAAATAGTCGCTGCTAAAAAAGCACAACAGCTAAATCAAGAAAAAGACGAGGGGTTCATAGACTATGAAGAAGTAGATTAATATGCAAGATTTTTTTGAGATTTCTGATCTTATTGTTGATAACAATAACCAATATATAGTTGCCTTAAAGTTAGCTGGAATGCCTTGTGTTCCAGACAAGTCCGAGGATAAAAACCTTAAGAACTTACTAGAAGCATATGCCAAACATGATCTGTTTGTTATCAACAGGGTCGATAGGCCCGTAAGTGGGTTGACCTTATTTGCTAATAATGCATCCGCTGCTAATCACCTCACTGAGCAAATAAAAGAGAAAAAGATCAGAAAGGTCTATCTAGCAATCGTAGAAGGTAAGCCTAAAGCGGAATCAGGAGAATTAACTGATTATCTGATTAAGAGTCAAGCGAACAAATCTGTAGTAGGAAAGCAAAGTGATAAAGAGGCTAAAGAAGCTACTTTAAAGTTCGAAACGGTTCTCTCTCTTGACAATTATACCATCCTTAAAGTCGAATTGGTTACTGGCCGTTTCCACCAAATCCGAAGTCAATTGGCAAACTATGGCTGCCCAATTAAAGGGGACGTAAAATATGGTGCTAGAAGAAAAAACCAAGACAGAAGCATATATCTTCATGCATATGAGTTATCATTTCGTCACCCAGTATCTCTTGATTTCAAAAGATATAAAGTAGCGCCAAATCCGAAAGATAGCCTCTGGAAATTGGTCCCTAAAAACTTGTAATCCATTTTTAGAGCAAAGAAATTATATCTCTTATTGCCATCCATTTGGCATTGCAAAAACTTTTTCCGTTATTTATGCATTATAACTATATGTTATTTATAAACACCTGAAAATCAATATATAAATTGAGAGATACATATACCCACAAAGGTCTACGATCCAAGTTAGTCACAACGCTTCGACAAAAAGGAATTACCAATGAACGCATATTAAGCGCCTTTATGAATATTCCTAGGCATTTGTTTTTGGACAATGCTTTTGCAAAATGGGCTTATACTGATGTTGCATTTCCCATTGACGCTGAACAAACAATTTCTCAACCATATACAGTAGCTTTTCAGACCAGTTTGTTAGAATTGAAAGGGACCGAGCGCGTTTTAGAAATAGGAACAGGAAGCGGATTTCAAGCTTGCGTTCTATCATACTTAGGTGTCAAAGTATACACAATAGAGAGGCAAGAAAAACTTTTCCGAAGAACAGAACAGCTACTTAATCAACTTGGATTCGGCAGAATCAGAACATTGTTAGGTGATGGATATAAAGGATCTCCCCGCTTTGCAAATTTCGACCGCATCTTAGTTACTTGTGGTGCACCATTTGTACCTCAAGACTTGTTAGATCAACTGAATATTGGAGGAATCCTTGTTATTCCTCTTGGAGAGGGGGAGTGTCAACGGATGATCAGAATAAAAAAAATTGCAGAAGGTCGTTATGAAAAAGAAGATTTTGGAGAATTTAGATTCGTACCTTTCTTAGAAGGTGTTCATCGAGTCTCTGTTTAAAAGTGTCAAGGGCCATAATTACAAAACGAGATATCTACTTTATAATTTTTTTTCTAGCAATTCTATGCTTTGGTCAGTTACCTGATCCTGAATTTGTTAGATTAAGACGGTCGACAAACAAATCTTTATGGGTGTATTCGTAATTATCTCTATTGATTTAGTAATCATCAAAAGTAACTTCTCTTTTACCTCCCCTTTTGGGACCAAAAAGAAACACAAAATCAAATAATTCCATGTTCCCTTACACGACTTTGTTGTCTCTATTGCTTTGATATTCAGGGATTTTTCCTATTTTTACTTAGTTGATAATATATCAACAATATCAATGCAATGAGATTAAAACTTAATGCAATGCGTATCTTCCTGATGTGCAATGCTTTCTGAATAGTTGATGATATAATTGTTCAAAATTTGTGTTTTATGCTTGTTTCAATAAATTGGTGAAAAAAGTCATTTTTCTTAAAAAGAATAATCCCTGAAAATTATTTTTTAATTATTTTTGTCTAATTTTGCTTTCTTTTTTTGTCTAATTGTGCATCTGTCAATAAGTTATAACTTTAGCTAAATTGAAACACCCTTAGAATAAGTAATTAATCATATTTTAGGCACAATTTTTTCTTAATCAGTGACATATGGATCAGGAATTTCAGAAAATATATTTTAAGACAATCGTTCAAGGTAGATTAGAATTTGGTACTGCAAAAAGTTTTGAAAAAGTACACAAAATGTTTGTACAAAGAGCAGAACAATATCACAAGAATCAAGTGATTTTTACTGCAGAAGAACTATTTGATGACGCTAAACTAACTATGGAAATTCCTCGTTTTGTTGGTCAGATATCAGAAAAAATATACAAGAATACGATTAGCCTATTGAGTTATTGTTCTCAATTTGCTGTTACTGGGTCTATCCGCGCATGGATGTCAGAAAGTGGCAAGATTATGCACTATAATCTTATGGAACCGACAAGTGACAAAGCTGCTGTTCAATCATTTTTAAAGGGTAGAAGACTTGTTAAAGAGAAAGGAAAAGAAGAGGAGGCAATCTCTTTTCTAAACAAGGCAATAGAGAAGTATGATAGACATGCTCAAGCATATGAAAGACGTGCTAAGGTGTGTTTTAGAATGAAAAACTATCATGATGCAGCAAGAGATTACACAAAAGCAATAGGAATAGATCCGACCATCCCTTCAGCATATTTTGGAAGAGCAAGAGTTCATCTTCTTAACAAAAATTGGGAGCTAGCTGTCGAAGATTTCAATCAGACATTAAAAAAATCTATTGCTCTTCAACCTATTTACTGGAAAGCTAGAAAACTGAAAGCTGACTGTCACTTAAGGCTTAAACAATACGATCTCGCAGAATTTGACCTCAAACTATATTCTAATAGAAAGTTTGGTAAGGATGATATCAACAACAGATACATTCGTTGGTCATTATTTCATTATGGAAGTATCTTAATAAAAAAGGGAGAATATAATGAAGCGTTGGTCCAACTTAATAAAGCCTTGGAGGTCCCTCAACAGCCTAAATCGGACATCAATGAAGGCGAAATATTAAGAATGAGAGGTCTTGCCAAAAAAGAAGCGGGTAAAAATGGGTATATCAAAGATATCAAAGATGCCGCTAAAATGGGAGACAAAAAAGCTAAGACCCTTCTTGCTTCATTTGCATAATCTGACTATAAATCAAAGAATAGCCAAGTAATACTTAAATTATGCATGACATAGAACCATACTTTAAATGGAGGGAGTATTACGTTGCCGCTGAGGATAAGGAGTCACCGTTCTATGGTAAAGTATCTGATGAGTTTACTTATACCAATAAAGTCTATAACTATTTTATACATCCTCAATGGGACGATTTCGGGTCTCTTACGCTCTACGCAAAGGTGCTATTCGTCGATTATAAGGACGGATTGGCTATGATTGAACTTATAGGTGAGTGGAATGATGGTATTGGAAATGATATAATGTTCCTAAAACGGGAGGTTATTGACCACCTGCTTCGCAGGGATATTAACAAGTTTATCATATTCTGCGACAATGTATTGAACTTCCATGGCGATGATGACAGTTACTATGAAGAATGGTACCAAGATGCGTCAGATGAAGGCGGCTGGATTACTTTTGTAAATGTACAAGACCACGTATTACAAGAGATGGAACTAAGTCGACTACAATACTATGTAAATCTTGGTCCAAATTTTAATAACATTACTTGGAGACACAAAGCTCCTATACTAGCAATAGGTCAAGTACTAGATACTATGAATAGAGCTACCAAACAACTTAGATATTAACCATATGCATAAGTCAGGATATATAAACATCATAGGAAAACCAAACGTAGGGAAATCTACTTTGATGAATAGCCTCCTAGGAGAAAAAATGTCGATCATTACAAGTAAACCCCAGACTACTCGGCACAGGATTCTTGGAATATACAATGATGATGATACTCAAATAGTCTTTTCTGATACCCCAGGCCTTATCGAGGATCCGTCTTATGGCATGCACGAAAGTATGAATCGATTTGCGTATTCAAGTTTTGAAGATGCTGACGTGCTGTTATTTGTTTTGGACTTGTTTGAGGGTTAT
>JBLHWH010000173.1:0-13506 GCA_047628935.1 Halioglobus sp.
ATAGAGAATTACAAATTCTCGGGCTGCAAGTGGTTTGCACAGCAAACACGTCGAACAGTATAGAGAATTACAAATTCTCGGGCTGCAAGTGGTTTGCACAGCAAACACGTCGAACAGTATATAGAATTATCAATTCTCTACACTGTTTCAGCAATCAAACAAATCAAACAAATCAATCAATAAAAAATTATTCCTTAACCAATTTCTGACTAACCCTATTCCCATTCTCGTCAAAGAGTACATCAATATACATTCCTGACTGAAGTTTCGATATATCAATATCAAATAAATGAGAACCCGCTGATAATTCCGAATCAACAACCGTTTCTATTATTCGGCCGCTCATATCGTAAATAATTACTTGTATTTTTTCTGATTGGATTAGATCTACTGATAGTTGAGAATTGTTTTGAACAGGATTGCTAGACACACCAAATGCAATGCGACCATTATCAATTTCTGCAATGCCCACCTTACTTAAGTATATAAACATTACGCTGGATCCCATCGGTATGCCGAGAACCATATCGTCTTTATTGAAACCGATATCCGCTGGATTATTTAATGCAGGAGTTGTGATAATTTCTGACTCAGTAAAATCGTGATTAAATTTGGTGATAATATCAGGTGACCAAGAAGAAACATAGTAGTTACCTTCAGCATCTTCATCGATTCCGTCTATGTTGTTAAGGTTTGTATTTGCAACTGTTGTGATGTCTTTAGAGGTTAGATCAATGGCTATTATTTGAGTATTTGATTGCCAAGTTACATACAGAAGTCTGTTGTTTTCTCCATCATAAAGGATTCCATTTGGTTTCTCGCCAGTGTCGCTTATATATGTCTCATATGATGGTTGATTTATATCGGAAACATCAATTTTATAAATTTCTCTGTTGCTGAAACCAGTAGCGTAGAGTGTTGATTCACCATCATTGGTTAGCCCATTTAAGAAGCCTGCACCTTCTATATTCAATTCAAATAGGGTTTCTTTTGTGTTTAGGTCAATGGCTTTGAGCGATTTACGTGTCAATCCATATAAGACCTCTCCCATTACTTCGAGACCGTAGGAAGTACCATCACTACTGAACACAGTCTTGTTTCCCTTTCCATCATCTGCTAAAATGTCAAATTCATTTGATACTAGCCATTGTTCATTGATCGGATCCCATTCTACACTTTCTGCCTTGCTATAAAATTGACTATATCCAGTATATCCAAAGAATGTGAATACTAATACCGTAATGAGTTTCATATAGTTGTATGTTTCAATTTGTATTGCAATGATTGACTGTGGCTTGAGCTTAGTCGATTGGTAAAGAAAATCATAATAATTGATCATACTGTATGTGCGTTAGTTTTTATCAATTACTTATCCGTTTTGAATATAAGTTGTCTTCATAAGCTTAAAAAATGATTGGTCAGCACTACCAACTGCATGGATATTTTCTAAAACTGAAAAAGAATGTATAATTCATCCTTGCCAACGGTGAAAATTTTATTTCTTTGAGCTTCGGGAATTTAATCCCATACAATCATAGAAAAGAATAACCCATGTATACAAAAAAAGTATTTCCTGTAACTGGAATGATCGCTTGGACATTTAAGTATATCATCCTGTTTCTCGTAATCTCTATTATACCTGTTTTTCTATTTGACATTTTGGATTGGAAATGGTTGCATCTTCCTTGGCTTCCAATTGGATTATTAGGTACAGCTGTAGCGTTTATACAAGGTTTTAAAAATAGTGCGTCTTATGATAGACTATGGGAGGCTCGAAAAATATGGGGTGGCATAGTAAATACGTCTCGTACATGGACGATCATGATTAAAGATTTTATTACAAACGATCATGCTTCAGATAAGCTTTCTTCTGCCGAGTTGAAGTTTATTGTCAAAGAAATCATAATGAGACACGTAGCATGGTTGACGGCTTTGAGGTATCAGATGAGACAGCCTAAGCCATGGGAAGTGAATGTCCATTCAAAAAAGCATACAAAATTTAGAAAAAAGAATTATGCTCTTCTCGAGTCCGACATATCTAAAGATCAAGCAATATTACCTTATCTCTCAAGTACAGATTTGAAAGCAATATCGGGTAAAGGGAATTGGGCCTCTCAGATATTAGGACTACAATCTTCTCACATAAAAGAACTTAAAGATCGAGGGTTGATTGAGGATTTTCGGCACATGGAGTTAATGAATATCCTCAAAGAACTATATACGCTTCAAGGCAAATCGGAACGTATAAAAAATTTTCCTTATCCAAGACAATTTGCAACGCTTAATCTATATTTTATTTGGATTTTTATTGTTCTTCTTCCTTTTGGTGTAATGGATGCATTCCATGATATAGGAATAGGATTTATCGAAGAGGTGATGGAACACGAGCATGAAGCGGGATTTTTTCATATGGTATTTGATGCTCTTGGGAAGCATTTTGTTTGGTTGTCAGTACCATTTAGTGCTTTGATTTCTTGGGTGTTCTATACGTTGGAAATGATAGGAGAGAATACTGAGAACCCTTTCGAAGGTGGAGTGAATGATGTGCCTATTACGAATATGACGAGAGGGATTGAGATTGATATTCGTCAATTGATTGATGATGATGGGATTCCTGAGGCTTATGTTTGGGATAATTCGATTGTATTGTAAGTATGTTGCATCTGTTTATTCTTGAAAGTATGAAGGCCATTATCTGGTATCATTTATTGACAGTAGTCATTGGCATTTCATACTGTAAGAATTAAGTTCAAGTTACTCTTGGGGAATTTTCTATTTGTAAGAAGTTTATTGAATGATTTTATCACTCCCAAAATTTTAACCAACTGAAGGTATTAAACATCCATAGTAGAACGATAAGAGCATCGAAAGATGAGGTAATAGATATGTTAAGGACTTTGTCGACTGTGAATGATATGTTGTGGCCTAGTGAGCATTGGCCGGCGATGAAGTTCAAAGGTGGTATAAAGGTTGGAGCGGAAGGAGGACATGGACCGATTAGATATTCTGTAGAGAAGTACGATCCGTATTCTATAATCCAATTTAGATTTTCGAGGCCGTTGGGGTTTAATGGGATCCACAAGTTTGAGGTGAAGGAATTGTCAGATAGACAAACGGAGGTCACTCATGTTATTGAGCTAAAAACAGATTTGGGAGGAACGTTTACATGGTTGTTTGCTGTGAAGTCACTGCACAATGCTTTGGTTGAAGATGGACTTGATAAGCTTGAAAACCAGTTTTCTGAAGATAAGAAATATACGGAATGGAATGTATGGGTGAGAATATTGAGGTGGCTTCTGTCTAGGAGACGGGGGTAATAAGTTGTGTTGAAATATTAATTTAGATACTCACGTTTATATGTTAATCTCGATATAAATCAATGCGGTTAATTATTCTAGAGCAATATGAAAAAATCAATTATAATATTATTTCTAAGTTTTCATTTCTGTAGTGGTACCGCTTTATCACAAAACTATTTTGTAGATCCTGGATTTGATGAACCGATACCGATGCCAAATTCAATTACAGAGTGTCAATACTCTAAAGGTGAAACATTTGATGAAGCAAGCAAGCTATGGGAGCGTTCTAACAACGGATCACCCGATATACTTATCTCTAGACAGGAGTATTGTCCTAAACATATGGATAAGATCTTTTTTACTTCGTAATATTTGGGTATTTACTTCGGAAGCGTCTATAAAAGAAGGACAAATATTGCAGTGAGCCGGTAGAAACGAAATTGATAACTACTTTATCCCTCTTAAAAATATATCTGTTAAGTTTCGATATTTTGTTCAATGATAGGCCAGATTCTCGTGTTTCAGATTTGTTCTCTCACAAGACAAGGTATGTAAATGTAGTTCTTAAAAGTATGCTGCTTGTTTAACTCTGCCAGGTCGTTACTGGTCATGTAAATGTAGTTTTGAAAAGTAGTCAATCCACAAGAACTGATACCATTATTATTCCTGTCTCTGCAAAAAAAAGTCACAAAGAATGGGATCGAAGTAGTGTCATATTTAGGGTTAAGGATCAATTTGATATAGTGCAGTTTGATTACTTCTCAGATATGTTTAAGTCCTCAAACGAGCGACTAAGGGTATATGCCTATCTTGATGATTTTTAATTAATACAAACGAACAAAGAACCAACAGTATTCAAAATTATGGATGCTGAACATGCTGCTGTACTCGAAGGGGCTCCTTTTTCTTATTACTTCGAAAGTGATATTGAGCGGTTGGATAAGAAGGATATGAAGAAGTTTATTTCTGAAATCCAAAAAATAGAACTTCAATATATTGCCAACATTTCAGTTACTGGATATACTGATAATACAGATAGTCAAGAATATAATGATGTGCTGTCAACTGCAAGAGCTGAAACTATCCTTGAGGTGATAAAATAGCAATTGCCCAATCAGGATATAGATTATAACAGTCGAGGATTGGGAATTGATAAACGCAATATTATTAAGAAAACATCAAGAAGTGTAGATGTATCTATTGCTTATTTTGATAGTGAAGTAGCTCCTTGGTATCAGACTTCAAATAATGCTCAGTATTTCATAAATTTTTCATGTTTAGGTAATCAACGACTTGCACTGGAGAAGAGCAAAGTAGGCACTACTAAGCATTTTCGGAATGGAGTTAAACCAAAATTTGAAAAGATACCATTTGATGCCAATAAGCTGATTCTTGCAAAGGCGAAGAAATCAAAAATCTTAATCATCAATGAAGCACATACTAGACCATCACATCGAGCATATATTTCTAATTTATTACCAGATCTAAAGAAGATGGGATATACAAAGTTGGCCATGGAAGCTTTAAAATCTGATAACATAGAGCATAGCCTGACTATTAAAGATCCAACGTTTCTTAGATGTTTGGTCGTAGCAAAAGGACTCGGTTATCATCTTATATCTTATGACAATAAATCAACCAATGAACCAGATTGGGTAAAACGAATCAAGCCAATGGATGGGATAGAATTCACTGCTGGTTATGAGAATATAGGACGTGATATGAATATAAGGGATTATAATCAATTTCTAAATATTGATGAAAAAATTGATCATTTAGCTGAGAATGAAAAGATAATCATATATGTCGGATATGGACATGGAATTACTCAACAAAATGGAGGATGGAAGCCTTTAGGAGCGTATCTCATCGAAAAATATGGACATGCGGCTATCTTATCTATAGATCAGGTTTCGCTCAATAATTGTATCTCAATAGATAGCAACGATTATTACAATCAATACAAACCTAAGAAGTAGATCATCTGCAATGTCAGAGAGAAACCGTTTGTAGAGAAAGATTATAATCTTTTAAGTCAGTCTTTTGAATATATGTACGACATCCAAGTCCTGCATCATCAAAATTGCTTACTCTTAGAATCAGATACTTCATACATGTATGTAAAACATGCGGAAGGTTGGGTGCCTTCTATTATTCCTAATCAAGGAGGATATCAAATTCTTATGAAGGATTCTAAAAATAGAGTAGTGGCGTATGATATTTTGAAGCGGTGACAGATGTTTTAATATTCGTTTTTTTAATCTATGACGTGGCATGATATTATGTTCATTCCATTAAGTATAAATACCTGTTTTTAAACACTTAAGCCATACTTAGTGACGATTTAGCATTATTTTTTTATATTTACTGAACTCGATACAGTGTTAAGAGATTGCGTTGAGTTTACAATTTTACAACTCCTAAACCTCCTAACATGTCATACCTGCATACCCCAAGGCTTGTGTTTACTGGTGACTTCTTATCAGATGTTTCTACAGTGAATAATGACCCAGCAAAGTACAATAACGATACTTTTCAACCAAATTTCCAAATTCCAGGTAAAGGTAGTGCAAATGGCTGGTGGAATCCTGAAGGCGGTGCTATATTTAATTTACAAGACTGTAGCATCAAACAAGCTGTATACAAAGATGGAACATCAGTTGAAGCAAGTGATGATTTAATTGGACAATTTGTAAAATGTGCCGAGGGGCGAGCAAGTGGCAAGATGGTAGATTTGGATCCGCAAATGCAAATGGTTTCACAACTTTGGGGGATCAAACTCAGAATAACGAATAAGGCAGGTGATCTGCTATTATTGGGTGATCTTACTACGACAGGATTCAGAGATTTGCAAAAAAGGCAAACCGCTGGAGCTCATATAAATGGTCAAGCACTAGGTGGATCTTGGCCTACCACATTGACTAATGTTGTATGGGGTGGTGCAGCAAGTAAAAATAGGTTCATGTCGGAACTAATGGCAACTACTGAGCACAATAAACTAAGTGTTAATCTTAATGGTTTTGGCTACTACTATGCACATGCTTCAAATGGAAGATTTTCAATGGGTAGAATGGTGGGTGCTATTGGTCCTTGGTTTGATGGAGAGCCAGAGACGATGTCGCCAAGTCGTAAACTCTATGGAATTGCTACAGTTGGTCAGAGTGTGTATTTTAAAAGTACTAATTTTATTCTTAATAGTGATAAGGTTACCTTTGATTTCGGGCAGTCTTTCCCTATTTCAAATTCACTAGGTCGAATTGATTTTAGTCAACACCTCATTGCGGCGGTAAGCCATAAAGCGTTAACTAATCAGCCAGCAGCTCCTATTACTATACCTGAGGGTGATTTTACAATTCTTAACAAAATTACCTATGAAACAGGCGACAATTGGTTGATGGATACAGGTGGGATTGTAAGCATCGATATAAATGCTGATGGAGTAGAGAAATTAAAAGACAATCAATTACTTTTGCTTACTATTAATGCTTCTGGAGAGTATGTTGTTCTTGCGAGAGAGGCTATAGAAGGATATGTATTGAAGGCTGATAATTTTGTTCAAAGGATCGATGCAGATCAAAGTTCTTTTGTAAGGTTTTACGCATGGGAATGGGGTATTCCAATGCCCAAAAGGGATATTAAAATTAGTCTGCAAGCACCTACAGCAATGACACCGATTAGCTCGGGTAACCCCATTTATTTTGTTCCTGGGAATAACTACCCTCCAGAAGGGATCCGCTTTGAGAAAACCGTTAAAACAGATGAAAACGGGATTGCAGAAATGAAATTAACAGGCAATCATATAGACCAACCTAGAGACTATCTACCAGGGCAATTATATTTTTTGGACTATGCGTTGGCAAATGTGGATTCGGAAAATACTTCAGGATTAATTCCAGATATGGTTAATGTCCATCTAAGATCGTACTTTAAAATTCCAGAAAAACCAGTATGGGAAGATATCGCTTATGAAATGACACAGTTCAGTAATTTGTACCCGATTATGAGTAAGTATTTTATTGATCTGTCAGATCCCCACGCATTAATAGCGAATAAAGAGATTCTAACATTTGCGTTTACGAGAGATATTACGGATCCTTTGTATATGCCAGTAACACGTGATTTGTCGGATGCTAAAAGGTTGACAATTCTAAAGTGGTTGCAAAATCCTCTAATTACGGAAGAGGGGAAGGATAAAGAAATATTGAAGTTGAATCGAAAGGAGGAAGAGCTAAAATCCGATTCTGCAATGCTTGCAATAGAAGTAACAGCTATTCAAATAAAATTGAATAAACTAACGGAAGCCAAAAATGGAACGATGCAAGATTTTCAAGAATTAAAATCTCTAAATTACTGATCATTATGTTGAAATTATCGAAAAAACACGTCCAAGATATACAATCAGCTGATTGTCTGACTGCTCTATTTCCACTTGTCCAAAATGCTATAGAGCTTGAGCATGCTACGATACCTCCTTATCTCACAGCTATGTTTTCTTTAAAACCAGGTAAAGAAAGAGAGATTTGGCACATTATTCATTCTATTGTGATCGAAGAGATGATGCATATGACAATCGCAGCGAATATCTTAAATGCATTAGGAGGGACGCCTGATATAAATCATCCTGCATTTGTTCCCAATTATCCGACGCCATTACCAATGGGCATAGGAACAGGATTGATTGTAACGCTTTCAAAGTATTCTAGAGATCAAGTGAAGAATGTATTTATGGAAATCGAAGAACCCGAAAATCCTATAAGCTTTCCAGTTAATATGGCTATGAAAGCAAGTGTTCCAGATTTTCATACCATAGGGGAATTTTATGAGGCTCTAAAAGCAAAAATTAACCAAATAGCACCAGATGAGTTGCCAGGAGATCCTAATCTGCAAGTTATATCTCCCTATTATCCAAGTGATCTATTGTTTCCAATATTGACAAAACAGAATGCGATGGATGCGATAGATATCATCGTGGAACAGGGGGAAGGGACAGAGACTCTGCCAATTGATCCTGAAGGCGAAGTTGCGCATTATTATAAATTTGAAGAACTATATATTGGAAAACGACTGGTAAAAGATCCATCAGTTCCACAGGGATACTCATTTAGTGGAGCGAATATTCCATTTGATCCTGATAATGTACAGCCAATTTTTCCAGATACTAAATCTTATTTGTTTGCTATTGGTAGTGAAGAGAGAAGAAGATGTGATGAGTTTAATCATAGTTATCAATTGTTGTTAAATGCATTGCATGGTACTTTTAACGGTCAGCCAGATACGTTAGGAGATGCAATAGGCATTATGATCGATGTCAAATTAAGAGGCGAGAAAATATGTGCTATGCCTTTCCCCGGTAAGCCTAATACTACGATTGGGCCACCATTCGAATTCTATAAACCGATGGTTGTATGAGGAAAGTTGCAATCCCGTTATTGGTCTGTATCACTGTAATACTTTTATGTTTTGTCTGTTTTGGCAATATTGAGGTGTACTTACAGGATCTGTTAGAAAAAAGCACCGATAATAAAGGCAGATATGCAGTGTTAAGTCTATTGGTATTATCATCAGATATAATACTTCCTATACCTTCGAGCGTAGTCATGTTCTTGAATGGGCTTATTTTGGGTTTCGTTCAAGGAGCATCACTAACTTTGGCAGCATCCTTGTTATCATCTTGTGCCGGATATGTTATAGGTAGGTATGCTGCAAAAAAACTAAAGAGAGTTCCAGATAATGAATCAATTTCAATACTGAATCGATATGGTAACTTTGGTATAATAATTACTCGTGGAATTCCCATTCTATCAGAAAGTATTTGTTTTACCGCTGGATATCTTGGTATGAACTTTAGGTATTATATGATATTAAATTTTATTGGGTATTTACCTATTTGTTTTATCTACGCATATTTCGGTAACTTGGGACAGGGTCAATCTTTATTTTTGGTTTCGTTCGGAGTTTCTATTCTTGTTTCCTTATTGCTATGGATTTTCGGTCGGAAATTGATAGAGCAGTATGTGAAGGTTGTTTAGCCTATGTCAGCGGTATAGATAATGTAATATTAGTTGTGTGTATAAGAAATTTCACTTTCCTAAAAGGAGAGATACTTTCTAATATGGGCTGTTGATACCAACAAGGTCTGAGGGACCGATCCAACAAAGCGATGGCTGAAAAGCCATCGTTACAAAATGGAAACAAGATTAAGGCATGAAGGCCCGATTCCGAAGGTGAGCAAAAGTTTAGATAATGGTAAGAATTCGGAATCAGCCCTTCAGACTTCAAAAAAAAATACGGTAAACTTATAAACGATGCCCTATTGGACATCACTAATAGGTATCAGTCCTACAGGCTTCAAGTATCACGGCGAACAAATTTTGAAGAATATGTAAAATTTGTTAAACACATATATTAGTTTACGACTCAATAGACTTGAAAAAAAACTTAAGTTTATGTGTTTTAAACCAATTAATAACATATCATGAAGAAGTTTGCAATCGCATGCCATTTTTTTGTATTAGCATTGTAGGGTTACCCATTTAAGTCTCAAGTAGTTGTTTGTGAATAGGTTAATTTGTATTTTTTAGTATGAATTAAGGCTATGAAAACATTAAAATCACTGGGTCGGGAGACATTCAAACCCCAATTTGAAACAAAACTATTGTGTTACCAATATTTGGCTGATCAAAAATGGTCAAAGGACTTTTCTTGTATTAAATGCTTTGATTTTTTAATCAAATAACAGATAAGAACATCGACTTGGCAAGTTTACCAATATCTACTTGGATGATGGTTTTACTTATTACACTTTTTACAGGAATATTATCTGGAAGTTACCCAGCATTTTTATTGTCATCCTTTAAGGTAACCGATATTTTTAAGAAGAAAATTGAAACCAGTTCCAGAACTAAATGGATTAGAAAAGCTTTGGTAGTTTTTCAATTTACAATTTCGGTAGTCTTTATAAGTTGTATGCTTATTATTTCAAAACAAATTGACTATGTCCAAAATAAAGATATCGGTTTTGATCGTGAAAATTTATTAGCAATAACACTTTCTGAAGATTTACAGAAGAACTTCAACGCTTTCAAAACAAGTGCGTTACAAATTTCAGGGGTTAATTCGGTAACAAAAACATCACATATTTTATTGGGGGAATATGGTACCTCTCCAGAAGTAATTTGGAATGGGAAATCTGACGATGATGGTTCGTTATTTACAGGAATGGTAGGAAGTCTAGACTTCATAAAAACCTATGGTGCCCAATTACTGATGGGTAGAGAACTTATTCATAATAATCCTGATAATATTGAATACTTAATTAACGAAAGTGCTATGAAGCAAATGAAAATGGAAAACCCTCTAGGACAGCCTTTATCTTTTTGGGGTAATCCTGGGACGATTGTAGGCGTTGTTAAAGATTTTCACTTTAGCTCATTGAAAGAATCTATTTTTCCCTTAATCATTAGAAGTGAAGGGTATTCTGAGTTTAATATTGCTTTCATTAAATATGATACAGACAATGTACAGCAAACATTGGCTTCACTTGAATCCCTTCATACGACATTAAATCCAGCATTCCCTTTTGAATATAAGTTTATGGATAGCGAGTATAATAAACTATACAAAAGTGAATCTATATTTTATAAATTATCAACTTTCTTCTCAATTTTAGCAATTTTAATTTCTTGTTTAGGTCTATTTGGTTTGGTCATGTTTACAGCCGAACAAAGAACAAAAGAGATTGGCATTAGAAAAGTTGTAGGAGCCTCTGTATTTGCGATTACCTCACTTATCACAAGAGACTTTATAAAGTTAATCCTTTTAGGAATTGTTTTAGGCGTGCCAATTGCTTGGTACTTTATGAATAAATGGTTAACAAACTATGAGTACCGAATAGACATGCCATGGTGGGCTTTTATAACGACAGGGGCTCTAATAATTTGCATTGCATTATTTACGGTAAGCTTTGAATCGATTAAGGTTGCATTAGCAAATCCTATAAAAAGTTTAAGAAACGAATAGGGCGAAATTCATATAAATTAATGATTATGAACAAAAGGATAACACTATTTATAGGTCTTTGGCTAGGTGTGATTAGTTTTGGATTTTCTCAAAATACATCAACAACCATTTATAGCTTACAGGATTGTATCGATATTACGATAGAAAATAATCTTGACCTAAAAGTTAAAGAATTAAGAGCGGAATCTTCTGAAGTAAACTTTAAAGAGGCTAGGAACAAAATACTTCCTAGTTTGAATATGGATTATAACCTAGGAATTAATAATGGTCGAAGTATTAATCCGTTTACGAATAGCTACATAAATCAGGAACTTACTTTTTCTAATGCAGGTTTAAGTCTAGATGCAACCATTTTTAATGGCTTTAGAATTAAAAATGAGATTAAGCAAAGTCGATTTTATATGCAGGCTTCTGAAATGGAAATTGAAGAAGCTAAACAAAATTTAACACTAGAAGTTACGCTTTTATATATTCAAATTTTAAACAATAAGGATTTATTGGATCTTTTAAAAGCAGGACTTACAACGACTAAAGTTCAGCTTAAAAGGTTAGAATCTCAGTATAATAACGGCTTAGGCAATCCCGCTACTTTTACAGATATGAATGGGCAATATACGAGAGGCCAAATGGGAATTATTATTGCTGAGAACAATTTGAAATCGGCAGTTTTAAATCTAGTTAAGATATTAAGTATTGATGTCGATTCTAAAGATGATTTCGAAAATGTTTTTGAAATTACGAATATAGAAAAATATCAAATTTCTGCGAATGATATTTATAAAGATGCGCTTGAAAATTTAGCAACTTTTAAATCAAAACAGTTGCGAATTGATGCTGCAAAAATGGGTATTAAAATTGCCAGATCTAATTACTTTCCAGAGATATCGTTTTTTGGTCAACTAAATACAAACTATTCTAGTGTTGCACAACTATTTACACAAACGGAGAAGTCTATTATTGAAACAGGAGACTTTGTTTCTATTAGTGGTCAAGATCATTCGGTTTTGAGAAATGAGACTCAATTTGAAGGTTCTAAAATCAACTATAAAGACCAATTTGATAACAACCTTAATTCTGTGGTTGGAATAGCTGTTAGGATTCCTTTATTTAATGGTTTCCGAGCTAAAAATAAATTACGAATTAAGAAAATTCAACATGAAGAAGCACAAATGGATTTGGAGCAAGCTAAACTTATTTTTAAACAATCTATTCAAGAAGCCTACAATAATATGGAGGCTTCCTATAAAAGATATCAGGTTTTAAAAAATCAGGTGACAGCTTATAAAGAATCCTTTTGTGTTAACGAAGTGAGATTTATTAACGGAGTTTCTAACATTGTAGAATACATAACATCCAAGAATAATATGGAGAATTCCGAATTAGATTTAAGCCAAACCAAGTATGAGTATTTACTTCGAATTAAGATATTGGATTATTATAGAGGAATTTGACGTCCAACAGATTTATATAACAAATGATAAAGACTAGAACTTGTATATATTAAATGACAATCACTTCGAACTGGAATGAGGATGTGTACAATTTGTATAGTTCATTGTTTCTAAATTTTCTATCGAAAATTCCTCTGACTTTACTATCATGGTTCTTAATCTGTAAACTCAAGTGAGTTTTACGCAAAATAACCCTACAAAAAAAACATCGGCAATGATTTATATGAGATATATGAATCTTAGAGTACTAATAATTCTAAGTTTAATATCACTTTCATATTACTATGTTCGAGCACAACAAAGATTAAAAGTGAAAAGAATACTTTCTATCAGATAATAATATGCCTTGTTGGATGCTTTGTGTATCTATGATAGCTACCTTTTTTTTTGCGAATACTCATCCATGTATTTAATATTGTAAGAGGAGAAGGAGGTATGGTTGTCAACTAGGTTTGGTGGGCGTTTTTGCTTACAGAAATGTTGACTGTATTTGTATGTGTGAGGTTATGGCTTCGAGTAGGTATTTTTACTGATTTTGTTAATTTTAAAGCACCATATTTTCTATTGAGTTTTGGGTAAACCATTTGAAAATAATAATTACTCTCTTTATCATGAAAGGACACAAAAGTTTATTGTCAAGCAAATCAATTCACTATTAGATACTTAACGTAAAGGACATCTGTTATGAATAATCTATATCCATCAAGACAATTTAAACAGATTATTTCGAGGGTATA
>JBLHWH010000174.1:0-13444 GCA_047628935.1 Halioglobus sp.
ATTACAATACAAATTTGGTAAAGCAAATAGACCTTGCCGATCTTATGATGAAGTGGTTAAAAGATATTTGGAAAAACTTGCTAAATTAGATGGAAAAATAGTTTCCCCATATTCTAATAAAATGCCTAAAACACCTCCTATCGGCAAAGAAAAATTAATCGCAGAACTAACAAATCAAAAAAACATTCTACTCAAAAGACTAAATAAGATCTCAGAAAAACAATTAGATAAATATCTCATACCTCATCCAGCTATGGGCCGTATGATTATGCGAGAAATAATAATGTGGTCCGCGTATCATACTGAGCACCATCATAAATTACTTAGGGCTAACTATTAACCTGAGTTCGATTATTCTAACTCATACAAAAGCTTGAGATACAATTGATTAAAAAATTACTTCATCGTCAATTTAGCGCTACATGTACGATTTTCATAGCGAACCACCATATACTGCGTTAGATTGGCTAGGTGTAGCTCGCTACACTGCGACAATCTGCCTTGTCTATGGCGTTTTCTATAAATTGTATTTCGAGATAATAACCGAACTCAGGTTAGTAAAAAAGATCCTAAATTTTGACTACCCCACCGCAAGCGGATGGAGCATTCGCCAAAATTTTTCCAAACTAAAGGTCGGAAATCAGATCTTTTTTGTGATAAGGCGTTTTTATGCAAAAACATCTTTTTATGACTCCGACGCAAGCATCGGAGAATTTAAGTATTAAAAAGAAAACTTATCTAAGATATCAGTGCCAAGTAACTTATCTTCTTTATGTGTATACCAAGTTCGCTTCTTGGGCAGTCTTACATTATTAAAAACAGCTTCATCCTCTAATAAAATATATTCCCCATCATTTTTTGATTCATCATGATAGAATCTATAGCCTTGCATCGCATAAGATTCAGGATTAAAATAAAAATACCACACATCCTTACCTACTTCAGGCGAATATGATATTTTTATTTGGAGAAGTTCTTTCCCAAAAAAATCTACCTTCTTCACTTCAGAGTCTATAATAGTACCCGGATCCATGAGCTTCATTGGCATGAGCCACAAGTATTGATAGTAATTTTTCATCATTACTATCCGCTTAGGGTTCAATCTATATTTTTCCATTATATCATTAGAATACTCTTTTTTTCCATCAACCAAGATCTCCACTTTCCCTTTGTTCATGCGGCTATCCATAGAAATTCCATCTCTATTATTTGCCATATCGAAAGTCTCTTTTTTAATATTGAAACTTATTTTTGTATTTCTATCTTCACCTTTAGGTCTAGTTTCCACAAAACTCATAACTACCTCACTATCAAAAAGCTGCATAGCTGGATCATGATACAGCATACTTTTAGATATTATTTCTTTAGGTGTAACTTTTTGACTAAAAGTTAGGGTCGAAAAAATCAACAGTAAACCTAAAATCGAAATAAAAATTCTTGTATCCAATTTACAAATCGAATAACTAGATTTTCTATTTACACGAGTCCAACAGAGTGCCTCTTTTTTATTTGATATATATAATGTAGTATTTCCAACAGTCATATTATTCCGCTTTAAGTTATCCAATGTAGCCTAATTTGAACAGATAGAGAAAAACTAATGTGGCTTTTATAGCTTCCTCACAATCAATAAATTATTAATAATTACAAAAATGATCTTTGAAGGTATAATATTTCACTTATATTGACGAGACAAAATATCAACAAAATGAAAGCACATAACTTCCTAATATTATTTGGACTGGCAACATCTGTAATATTTATCTCTTGTGATAAGCAACTTGAATTCAGTATTACAGACTCAGAAGTACAATTACTGAGCTCATACATTGAAGAAGCGAACTCTTTCTCTTCCGCTTTTGAATCTTATGAAGGACCAAAAGGAACAGGAATATTTGGAAATAATGAAGCCGCTGTTTGTGGTCATGACCCTGCAGATGTTATAGGGCCATGTTTATGGGCAATTGATGATTTGTCGGTAGCCTTTGGATTTGATGACCCTATAGATGTACATCAATGGACTGCAGATGCAGGTAGTATAATGTATGATATCAAAAAACGAAATGATGACGAGTTTACATTATCTGAAATTATTTTTGAAATAGCCTGTGCTTCTGATGAACGCATTATCACAAGGGAACAAACAGCTGATTGTTACAAAACAAATATTATCGGTCTAGTTTCTGGCACATTAAAAGCCGGCACAGCATTCGGCACTAGAGTAGCTAACCAATCGATCAATCTAGAAGACGAAGAGTATTATATCGTAGGTAGTTCTTTCTATAAACTATGGAGATATATGATTGCAAGAAGAGACTGTAAATAAGAAAAATAATTACACGTACACACCCTTGAATTGATACTTAAGAGGAGGTGTTATTGTACTTTTATTATTTTCACTAATATGAAAAACTAAAATCTAACTACAGTAAAAAAGATCCTAAATTTTGACTACCCCACCTCAAGCGGATGGAGCATTCGCCAAAATTTTTCCAACCTAAAGGTCGGTATTCGGATCTTTTTTGTGATAAGGCGTTTTTATGCAAAAACATCTTTTTATGACTCCCACGCAAGCATCGGAGAATTTAAGTATTAAATATTGAACTTTCATCACGTTGAATAATGAACTCAAGTTACCTTAAAATGTGACTCCAGCTTAATTATCACACCAACATCTCAAACAACATTGGATTATCATTAATGTGCTCAAAGTTGATGCCTTGCTTTTTCATTCGTTCTATTAATGATATGAAATCATTTCGATTCTGAACTTCTAATCCAACCAATGCAGGACCATTTGTCCTATTAGTCTTCTTTGTATATTCAAAGTGCGCAATGTCATCATTCGGCCCTAATACGTTAAGAAAATCTCTTAACGCTCCAGCTCTCTGTGGAAATCTAATTATGAAATAGTGCTTTTTTCCTTCATACAATAATGCCCGTTCTGTTATCTCTTGTGTTCGATTTACATCATTATTTCCTCCACAGACGATGATGCCTACATTTTTCCCTTTGATCTGATCTTTGAGTTGAGACAAAGCAGCTATAGACACAGCTCCCGCAGGTTCTACTACTATAGCTTCTTCATTATACAATTTGAGAATAGACGAACATATAGCACCTTCCTGCACGGTAATATTTTCATCTATCACTTCTTTGATAATTTGAAAAGTGAGATCCCCTATTTCTTTCACTGCAATTCCATCGGCGAAACTATCAATCTTATCAAGACGCGTCAGTTGTCCGTTCTTAAGTGAGATGTTTAATGCAGCAGCACCTGCAGCTTCCACAGCAATGATCTTAGTATTTGGACTGACTTGTTTAAAATAACTCCCAACACCTGACAGCAATCCACCACCACCAACCGCGACTAAAAGATAATCTAGGGGAACATCAATCTGTTCTAACATCTCTTTTGCAACTGTTCCTTGTCCAGCAATGACCTCTTTATCATTAAACGGGTGCACAAAAGTCATATTATGCTCCAAAGAAGCAGCCAAAGCACTCCCATAAGCATCATCAAAAGTATCTCCTGTTAATATCACTTCTACCCAATCTCCACCGAATTGCTTGACCTTTGCAATCTTCTGATTCGGTGTAGGATTCGGCATATAGATTGTACCCTTGATCTTTAACCTAGAACAAGAAAAGGCCACCCCTTGCGCATGATTACCTGCGCTTGCACAAACCACTCCATTTGTAGTTTGCTCAGTGGGCAATCCCTTTATCTTATTATATGCACCGCGAATCTTGAATGAACGCACAGACTGCATGTCTTCCCGCTTTAAGAAAATTTTGCAGTCATATTGTTCAGATAGATTGTAATTCTGAAGAAACGGGGTTTCTAAAACGACATCTTTTATACGCTGATGTGCACTAGAAATTGCTTCTATTCTAATCATAAATATGAAAATTCAAGATCAAGATGATCTTATTAAATAACGTAAATCAAACAAGCGAACTAAACCAAGGCTAAGTCCTAAACTCATTACTTCCTCAACCCATCATACCAGTTTCCGTCTACCCTTGTTATAGTAGCTCTTGCACTTTCTCCGTAATCATTGGAAAACTCTAAGATCAATTTGTCTTCATCAATTTCTACAGTACGAAAACTATATGTTTCTCCCCATTGTGATCCTCCTACAAAAGAAAGTACGCCGAAATCATCTTTTATTCGCAAATCACCATTTGGCATCTGTTCCTGTATTTGACTATCATAACAAGCATAGTATGACCCAAATGACAAATCAATTAAAAAAATTCCAGATTCATTTTTTGTCTTTATGAGATAGAGTCCATCTTCATCTTTTTCGATAATTATCTCTCCTTCCCATATCTCTCCGAAGCACTCATTAAACATAAGACTAAACTCGGTAGTCACCTCAGAATATGCCAAATATTCACCTGCAAGGGAGTAGGAATAAATAACTGGAACCACAACCCTAAACAACCCATCAAAACCATTCTGCCCTTGCAAATCATTGTCTGTATTTGCTGCACTATAGGTAGTTCCATCATCCATTACAATATGCGCATCAATGAGAAAACTTCCCTCTACATCTAACATCAATAGATCTAATCCTAACTTATCCAATACAGATAGAGCAGTAAACTCACAATTGTAAGCCAATAATCCATTTTCCTGAAGCTCAAACTCATCACTTGAAATCACTCTATCAAGAACTGATTCAGAAATACTATCATTGATCCTATAGCGGAAATACCACTCTATACGATCTATATCTTTTCCTGTACTTTCGCTATATAATTCTAGATCAAGTTGAACAGAAGAATTCTCAATATCATTTACAACAAACCCTTTATCGGGTTGGCTATATTCAATTTTGAGTAGGCGTTGAAACGCGCCAACTCCTTTCACATCAATAGCATCATCATGATTACATGACACAATAATAAAAATAGATACCAGAAGAAATTGAAAATGAACTTTCATAAGTAGATGATTTTTCGATAAAACTGTTGTGTTAAGAACGATTGCATTTAACTAAATGTCCCATCCATGTCAGTTTCACTCCTATACGTTACCAAATCAGTTCTTAGGTCTCAAACTCCTCACCGCTCTACCCGCTTGCCACATTTCCGAGTTCTTCAACTCATCCAATTCCGCCTCTAGTTTCACTCTATAGTCTGCTTTACTATTACTGTCAATAGATAATTGTGCTTCATTTCCAGTCTCTACACTTTCATACAACTCTTCAAATACTGGCTTCACTGCATCTCTGAATTTTTTCCACCAATCCAATGCTCCTCTTTGTGCAGTCGTAGAACAGTTCGCATACATCCAGTCCATTCCGTTTTCTGCAACTAATGGGTATAACGATTCGGTTGCTTCTTCTACTGTTTCGTTGAATGCCTCAGATGGAGAATGACCTTTTGATCTTAATAGATCGTATTGCGCCGCAAACAAGCCTTGGATAGCTCCCATAAGCGAACCTCTTTCTCCTGTCAAATCAGAGTACACTTCTTTCTTGAAAGTAGTCTCGAATAAATATCCAGATCCGATACCGATACCCAAAGCAATCACTCTATCACGTGCCCGCCCCGTAGCATCTTGGAATACGGCAAAAGAGGAATTCAATCCTTTCCCTTGTACGAATAATCTTCTCAATGAAGTACCTGATCCTTTTGGTGCTGCCAAAATTACATCTACATCCGCCGGAGGAATGATCCCAGTTCTCTCTTTGTATGTGATACCAAATCCATGAGAAAAATACAATGCTTTTCCTGGTGTCAAATACTTCTTTACAGTTGGCCAAAGTTGAATCTGCGCAGCATCAGAAAGTAAGTACTGAATCACGGTTCCTTTCTCACAAGCTTCTTCGATCGAGAATAATGTTTCACCTGGAACAAATCCATCAGCGATTGCCTTATCGTAAGACTTTGACGGACTTCTCTGACCAATGATTACTTTGAATCCATTGTCTCTTAAGTTCAATGCTTGACCAGGACCCTGTACTCCATATCCAATAATTGCAATCACCTCATCTTTGAGTACTTCTCTTGCTTTGTCATACGGAAACTCTTCCCTAGTTACTACGTTTTCTTCGGTTCCTCCGAAATTAAATTGTGCCATTTGCTTATTGTTTAAATTTGTATTGTATTTGTTATTCTATTCTTATCAATTTCAATTTATTGGGTATCGGGTATCTGGTATCTGGTTCTGGGTACTAGGTTAGATGTGTATAAATTATGAAGGTCAACATCTAACCTAGCCTCCGAAACCTGGCACCTGATGCCTACCCCCATTCGCTTCTTCCACCGTCGCCAAATAACTATTCAACCTTTCCATCGGTTTCACAATCACCACTCGTCCCGACCTTACGAATTCATAGACTCCGAATGGTCTCAAGTCATCCAACAAAGCCTCTGTTTCTTCATAATGTCCCGTCTTCTCAATCACGATATACTCTGACTCAATAGACAGCACTCTTGCATTATGCTTTCGTACCAAAGCTTCCGATGAATCACCATCATAGAATGTCTTTGCAGGTATTTTATAAAGTGCTATTTCTTGATATACAACTTCATCATTAGTATAGTAGAATGCCTTTAATACATCCACTTGCTTATCTATCTGAGCAGTTAATTTCCTTACTCTCTCTTCGGACAGGTTCATCACGATTGTGTATCTGTGTATTCCCTCAATGCTCGAAACAGAGGATGTGATACTCTCGATATTTATGTGTCTCCTAGTTATATTAGTCACGATCCGAGCCAATATTCCCATCTTGTTTTCTGAGAAGACCACTAGCGTGTATACTATATTTTCTTTTTCTTTCATATTATCTTTTTTAAAGAATTGCAGAATCGCTGAACTGCTGAACTGCAAAAACGATAGAATCGCAGTATAAAGCGTACATGCCATAAAACGATTCAGCAAATCAAGCAATTTTAGCAATTCTAGCCATCATTGCCAACCAGCCCGCGAATCTTTGATTCTCTACACTGGCCTAAGTATTTGCTACGCAAGCCACTTAGTTACTCCAAAACAATCTCGTCCACCGCCTTCCCCGTCGATATCATCGGAAATATATTTTCTTCTTTCTCCACAGATACATGCAGTAAAAATGGACCATCAAATTCTAGCATCTCTTTAATACCCGCTTCTACTTCCGAGCTATCCTTTATCTGTTTGCCACTTACTCCAAACCCTTCAGCGATTTTTATGAAATTAGGATTCTGCAATTCTGTAAAACTGTACCTTTTTTCGAAAAATAATTCTTGCCACTGTCTTACCATTCCTAGATGATCATTGTCTAGAAGAAGGATCTTGACAGGGATATTCCATTGACTCAAAACGCCTAATTCTTGGATTGTCATTTGAAATCCTCCGTCACCCACAACACATACTACAGTAGCATCTTTTCGTCCTAATTGAGCCCCGATAGCGGCTGGCAGTCCAAAGCCCATTGTTCCTGCACCACCGGAAGACAACCACTGATCATAGCCATTATAATCATAATATCTCGCAGCGATCATTTGATGTTGACCTACGTCTGTCGCTACGATTGCTTGACCTTTTGTTTGTTTAGAAACCTCTTTCATTACTCTTCCCATTGTGATCGGTCCTGAAGTCCGTTTCTCACAATCTCGGCTTATGACTTTTTCATATTCCATTTTATCACATTCGTGAAATTCTGCTTCCCATTCAGGGTAGGACTTCTTTTCTACTTTTGGTAAAAGAGCGAGCAAGGCATCCTTCGCATCTGCCAAAACCGCAACTTCTGTCTTTACATTTTTATCAATTTCAGAAGGATCTATTTCGATATGAATGACTTTCGCCTGCTTCGCATATTTCTCTAGATTACCAGTCACACGATCATCAAATCTCATCCCGATTGCAATCAAAACATCACATTGATTGGTTTTCATATTGGGTCCATAATTTCCATGCATGCCTAGCATACCCATATGAAGTGGATGTTCATTTGAAATCGCCGATAACCCATGAATTGTGCTGCCAACGGGAATTCCTGTCTTCTCTACAAACTCCACAAATTGATCTTGGGCTTTTGCAATATGAATACCATGTCCAGCAAGAATAAATGGTTTTTTGGCACTATTGATAAGTACAGCGGCCTCATTTATCTGATCATCATTTATTTTTGGTCTAGGTACATAACTTCTAAGCGTTGGTTGTTCCGCGGGAGCAAAATCAAACATCTCCAATTGTGCATCCTTAGTAATGTCTAGAACTACGGGCCCTGGCTTTCCAGAATTTGCTACATAAAAGGCTTTTGCGAATGCCTCAGGGATTTCACTTGCCTTCGTAATCTGATAATTCCATTTAGTAATCGATGTTGTACATCCAATGACATCGGCTTCTTGGAATGCATCTGACCCCAATAATTTACTAAATATCTGTCCTGTCACACAAACCAATGGCGTACTGTCCATCAGCGCATCCAACAATCCAGTAAATAGATTGGTCGCTCCAGGTCCTGAAGTAGCAAATGCTACTCCTGTACTCCTTCTCACCCTAGCATAACCTTGCGCCGCATGAATCGCTCCTTGCTCATGACGTGTCAATATGTGTGTAATCCTATCTTGATAAGAATACAAAGCATCATAGATCGGCATGATCGCACCGCCGGGATATCCAAATATTGTATTTACTCCGTGTTGGAGAATACACTTTAGGACGGCTTCTGAGCCAGAGATGTGTTCAGTCTGCTTCGATGTTGTTTTGTCACTTGACATTGTATTTGTTGTCATAATTGTAAATTTTGCTAAATCGCTAAACTGCTTGAATCGCTAAATCGCTTTGTTATGCGTACTCAGATTTTGACGACTACTGATTATTTGTATTGAGTCTTTTATAAAAAGTGTTAATCTTATTTGCTAGCTTTTCAATGATTGGTTTTCGTTCGTATAGTTGTTCACTTGTGATGTAAGCTAATCGCTGAGCCATGAATAAGAAATAAGCTACTTCCATCAAGGAGCCATATGATATTTCGATAAATCTTGTTTTCTCCTTTTCAGAAAACCGTGAAGTTCCTTCAGCTATGTTTGCACCGACAGAGGTACTTGCACGCCTTATTTGACTAATCATTCCAAACTTCTCGTCAGCTGGCCAAGATTTTGTTATTGCATTTGCATCGAGAGATAAATCAACAGCAAGATGATATATTTCATACTTCCCAAATGGTAATTTAAAGCTCATAATTTATTTGTTTTTAGTTAGGACTGCATTAAAAATGCGGTAACTTATCATTTTTTAGAATCAGTATTATACTGGGTGAACATCATAAAGCGATTTTACAATTCAACGATTTTGCGGTTAAGCATTATTAGCCTCAGCTAATAATCCCCATCCGTTATGCACCCTTCACTCGCCGAACTAACTGTATGTCTATATTTCTTTAAGAATCCTGTCAAATGCTTTTCTGGTCGTTTCCAATTCTTCCTTCTTTCCGCTATTTCTCCATCTGAAAGGTTGACATCGATTGTATTATTTTCTGCATCGATTGTGATGATATCGCCATCCTCTAAAAGTCCGATCATACCACCGTTGTATGCTTCTGGTGTTATGTGTCCTACTACAAAGCCGTGCGTACCACCTGAAAATCTTCCATCAGTGATGAGTGCCACTTCTTTACCTAAGCCAGCACCTATCAATAGACCTGTGGGCTTAAGCATTTCTGGCATTCCTGGTGCTCCTTTTGGGCCTGATTGTCTGATCACAATAACTGATCCTGACTCTATCTTTCTGGCTTGGATCGCTTCATTCGTTTCATCTTCCGATTCGAATACTTGTGCAGGACCAGAGAATTTCAAACCTTCTTTTCCCGTGATCTTTGCTACTGATCCTTCTGATGCCAGGTTGCCAAATAGCATTTGTAGATGTCCCGTTTCTTTGATTGCTTCTGCAACTGGGTAGATTACTTTTTGTCCTTCTATTAGTCCCGGGAGTTCGGCTAAATTCTCTGCTATAGTCTTTCCTGTTACAGTCATACATGTACCGTCGATCATTCCTTCGTCTAGCATCAACTTCATAACCGCAGGTACTCCTCCAGCATTGTGAAGGTCCTCCATTACGTACTTCCCACTTGGTTTCAGATCAGCTAAGAATGGCGTAGAATCTGTTATTCTCTGGAAGTCCGCTAGTTCTAACTCAAGGTCAAATGATCTTGCGATAGCTAATAAATGAAGTACTGCATTTGTCGATCCGCCTAGAACTGTGACCAATTTCATTGCATTTTCTAATGCCGCTTTGGTTACTATATCTCTAGGTTTGATGTCTTTGATCAACAGATTATTGATTGCAGCTCCTACCTTTGCAGCTTCCTCTTGCTTGTTAGTACTTACCGCAGGGTTAGATGAATTATAGGGTAATGCCATTCCCATTGCTTCTATTGCTGATGCCATGGTGTTGGCAGTATACATGCCACCACAAGCTCCTGGTCCGGGGCAAGCTTTTTTAATGATTTGATCTAGTTCCTCTTGTTCGATATTTCCAGCTATACGCTCACCAAGTGCTTCGAATGTTGATATGATTGTCAGATCCTTCCCTGCATGACATCCAGGTCCGATCGTTCCACCAAAGAAGACAATTCCTGGTCTATTCAATCTTCCAAGAGCCATCATTGCACCAGGCATATTTTTATCACAGCCCACGACAGTCACCAATGCATCATACCATTGTGCAGAAGCTACTGTCTCGATGCTATCCGCAATCACATCTCTCGACGGTAGAGAGAATCTCATTCCTGCCGTACCCATAGATATCCCATCACTCACACCTATCGTATGAAAGATCAATCCGATGAGATCCTCCTTAGTTACGCCACCTTTAATGTCTTTTGCTAGATCATTGAGATGCATGTTACATGGATTCCCTTCCCACCCCATACTCGCGATACCAATCTGAGGCTTCTTCAAGTCTTCAGATGTAAGGCCTATGGCATGCAGCATTGCCTGAGCAGCAGGTTGTGTTGGATCTGATGTTACGTGTTTGCTATATTTATTTAATTCCATAATTCTTTTTCTTTCCGATAAGCACGAACCTTTCACTAAGGCAACACTAAGCTTAGTGAATCCTTAGTACTTTTCTTGTGACCTTAGTGGTTAATCTATTTCATAATCTTGTAAACTAAAAAAAGGCCATCCTCGGAAGAGAATGACCTTTTTATATTTTCTATATATTTTAAAGTATCATACTCTTCATCAAGTTTGAATAATTATAATCACGTTAATAATAATGACACAGACAGGCACATAAACAGCTAAACTGACTCTAGTCACAATGCTCTTTATTTTAGATAAGTACGCCATAATCTTTTTTAGTCTTGGATAAAATGTGTCTTGCTATTTGATCTCCAAGTTCGGAGCAAAGTAAAGCGTTTTCTTTTAATAAATCAACTGTTAGCAAATTATTATCTATACAATGAGTGACTGCTTCCATAATTTCGTCGGCCTCTTCTACCATCCCAAAGTCTCTCAGCATCATCTCGACTGACAAGATAGTTGCGATTGGATTTGCAATGTCTTGTCCCGCTGCTTGGGGATATGAGCCATGCACAGGTTCATACAGCCTCGCCTTCTCACCCGCTGAAGATGAAGGTAATAACCCTATCGAACCACCTAGCACACTTGCCTCGTCAGAAATAATATCTCCGAACATATTTGAAGTGACAATTACATCAAATTGGCTTGGATTCAAGATCATTTGCATCGCTGCATTGTCAATAAATAGATAACTAACGTCTACTGAAGGATAGTCATCTTTCATATTTTGAACTACATCTCTCCATAATCTTGACGAATCTAAAACATTAGCTTTATCAATTAAACAAAGTTTTTTTCTAGGTCTTCTTTGTGCTTCTTCGAATGCTAATTTGCAGATTCTTTCGATCTCATATCTGTGGTAATGACAAAGGTCAGATGCTTCATCTTGACTTCTTTTTTTCTCACCAAAATAAATACCACCCGTCAATTCTCTATAGATAACCATGTCCACTCCATGAAGCACTTCTGGTTTCAAAACAGAAAGGTGTTGCAGACTTTCGAAGATTCTTACTGGACGAATATTCGCAAATAGCCCTAAAGTCTTCCTGATCTTGAGCAAGCCTTGTTCTGGTCTTACTTTTGCATTCGGATCATTATCATATTTTGGATCTCCAATCGCTCCCAATAAGATTGCATCTGCATTCATACAAGACTCAATGGTCTCGTCTGGCAGTGGATTCCCTGTAGCATCGATAGCGCAAGCACCCATCAATTGTTCATCGTAAATGAATGTATGATCATACTTTTCACCGATTGCATTCAGCACTTTTACCGCTTGATCTACGATCTCTGGACCTATGCCATCTCCTTTCAGGATTGTTATGTTTTGTAACTTCATAGTTATCAATATATTACTTGCGCAGTTTCGAATTTACTTATTTCGTCATCTATGCTCAATAGATAATCAATATCATCATATCCTTTGAGTAAGCATTCTTTTTTGTATTCGTCTATTTCAAATTTAATCTCAAAATTCTCATCTACTTTCAGCATCTGAGTTTCCACGTCTATTTCAAATTTGTGATTAGGATTCTTTTCTATTTCTTGGAAGATATAGTCTAATTCATTGTCGGTTACTGTAATTGGAAGTAGTCCATTATTCAATGAATTCCCTTTGAAAATATCTGCAAAAAAACTAGATATAATTACTCGAAATCCAAAATCATGCAATGCCCAAGCTGCATGTTCTCGACTCGAACCACACCCGAAGTTCTTTCCAGCTACCAATACTTTTCCTGAGTATATTTCACTATTTAGAATAAAATCGTCTTTAGGTTGATTGGTCTTATCATACCTCCAATCACGAAATAAATTCTCACCGAATCCGTCACGTGTCACTGCTTTCAGAAATCTAGCGGGGATGATCTGATCCGTATCTACATTTTCGATATGTAGAGGAACAGCTGTGCTTTTTATTTTTACTAATGCTTCCATTTTCATTTTGCTTAATCGCTGAATTGCTTGATTCGCATAATCGCTTTAATCTGCGTACTCGATGTACAGCGATTTTGCAATTCTTCAATTTACTTTCAATTCAATAATTGTGTCCTAACATCAACAATAACACCAGCGACCGCAGTTGCTGCTGCTGTCAATGGACTTGCCAAAATTGTTCTTGCTCCAGGACCTTGTCGCCCCTCAAAATTTCTGTTACTTGTACTTACACAATATTCACCTGCAGGAACTTTGTCTTCATTCATACCAAGGCAAGCACTGCATCCAGGTTCTCTTAATTCAAATCCTGCTGCGGCGAATATTTTATCCAAACCTTCTTCAATTGCTTGTGCTTCTACGGCTTTACTTCCTGGAACTATCATAGCAGATATATGATCCGCTTTTTGCTTTCCTCTTACAAAATCGGCAACCAATCTGAGATCTTCGATTCTACTATTTGTGCAGCTACCTATGAATACGT
>JBLHWH010000175.1:0-13415 GCA_047628935.1 Halioglobus sp.
ATGTTTTTGCATAAAAACGCCTTATCACAAAAAAGATCCGAATACCGACCTTTAGGTTGGAAAAATTTTGGCGAATGCTCCATCCGCTTGCGGTGGGGTAGTCAAAATTTAGGATCTTTTTTACTATGACTATCAAATAGTACCTTCAGTGATTTACTGCTATAATCTTAGCATAGCCTCGTCCAGACTTCCCATTTCTCTCCTCAAATGCCACCACAATACGGACCTTCTTATCACTCTTACTCCTTCCTGGCGCTCCTTTTTGAGGGGTGCCTATTTCAAATTCGTCTACATGAACTTCTAATTCAAGAGGGTGCTGTTCACTACTCTCCATAGCTTTCTGCACTTTTTGACGAAATAGCCAAGCTGTTTTATGGTTGACTTCAAAACGTTCTGCCAACCATATACTATTAGATCCCTTTTTACTAGTTGTTATTTCAAATAGCATCTCAAATGCTTTATCAATTCCAAACTTTATCTTATGAAACATAGTTTCTGTTGTAGTAGATTCATCATAACCACATTTGCCACACCTCTTACTACAAGGCTGCTTTCCCCTAATGTGCTTACTATGCTGGCATTTAATACAAGAAAAGTCAATTGACCATTTTGATCAGCCAAATATTGGTAACACAACAGTTTTGTTCCAAATTGGGATTTGAATGTCTCCCGATCCAGTGATTTTAATGTTTTCATAGCTTTAATTTATACTACAAAGTGCAACTTAATCTGTTGATAAACAAGGATTTTAGACTTAAATGGATAACCCTAAAAACCAATTAAAATGCTTGAATATATTATTAACAAAGCGTCATTTTAAAATGCACCCGGCACGGTTAATGAACGTCTGAAAGAAATATTTTACAAGTAGCAATCAGCTATGCAGCTCACACTATTTTAGTTGTGGGTATGATAGCGGCGGGTCTCCAGAACGTATTGACTAATGCAGGACTATTGATTGTATTTACTCCAAACAACATTGCATTTGATAAATTACCAGAAGGGACTCTTGACAATTTATTAAAACCTGAGAATAAAGAAATCCTCAAGAAGATTATAACCTTCCATTTAGCTTGAGGCAGCTATACAGGGACTAACATCAAAGACGCAATGGGTATTGGTCAAGCTACATGTGACTAAGTAAAAGTGGAAACAAAAGATGGTATTACTTATGTAAATGGAGACAAAATATTAGGAACTGTAAAAGCTTCAAATGGCTATGTTCATGTCATAGATAAAGTATTATTACCGTCTGAACAGGGAACACTAAAAAGGTATCAAGATTAGTATTCCATGATTTGTAAAGTGTAGTTATTAAGATTTTAAATCTTAAATAGCTACACTTTTTTTGACTGATAGTCTAAAATAGGATCAAGACAAAAACTCAGATGGGGCGGAAGAATGTTTGATATTTTTGTTTTATCTAAGAGCTCTCTAAGATCTAATAGGAGCATGGTTTTGCTAAGATTTTTTTTGGAAAAAAACCATGTTGAAATAGGACGCAAACGTTTCAGTTTGATATATCAAATAGAATGATAGAGAGACCCGATTAACACTTTCGAGCAGTTTGTTGGGTTAAAGACAAGATGAGTGGGGTGAGTATAGTGGCAAAATAATCAATTGGTTTATCTTTAAAACAAAATAGAAGATGAACAAATCCTTGCTTTTTTTACCTGATATCTCGGGATTCACAAAATTTGTGCAGACGACCGAAGTGGAGCATAGTCAACATGTAATTTCTGAACTTCTTGAAGTGTTGATCGAAGCAAATACTGAGGAATTACAATTGGCGGAAATAGAAGGCGATGCTTTGTTTTTCTTTAAAGAAGAAGAAATACCTTCTATCGAAAAATTATTGGCGCAAATGGAGACTATGTTTACGGCCTTCTACAGTCATCTGAAATTATTGGAGAGGAACAGAGTGTGTCCTTGTAATGCGTGTTCGTCAGCTCCAAACCTTCAGCTAAAGATTGTAGCACATAGCGCTGAATTACAATTCATCAGTGTACAGAACAAAAGAAAACCATTCGGAGCTCAAGTGATTGAAGTACATCGTTTGATGAAAAACTCTGTCGATAGTGATAACTACGTGCTGTTAAGTGAAGAACTTGCAAATGATATTGAATTATCTGTAAACTACCGCAGTAAACTGTACCACTTCAAGACTGGCGAAAATGAGTATGATGACAAAAAAATAAGGTACTTGTATTCCGTAATTAACAATAAGGAGTTAAAAATAAAACCATTTGCTCAAGCAAAAAAAATAAAATTTGAGAAGGCTCCATCGATTTATTTGCAAAAAAAATTGCCTATTTCTGCTTCCGAACTTCTAGAATATATAACTAATTATAAGTATCGGCATCAATGGGTGGAGGGTGTTGACAAATTTGAATACAATGAACAAGAAGTAACTAGAATTGGGACAGAACATGTATGTGTAATCAGCGAGAAGCATTTAAATTTTGTTACAGTTACCAAAGCTGGAAAACCAGGTCAATTAATTTATGGCGAGATGACAACTAGTCCTCCTCAAGTCGATGAACTCTATCAGTTTTATATAATTAACCCTCTGACTCATGATTCTTGCAATCTGGAAGTAGAGGTATATTGGAAAGCAAAATCAATTTTGAAGAAAATCATGCTCTTTTTGATTGTGAAAAGAGTAATAAAAAAGAACTTAGGGAAGTCTCTGGATGACTTACATTCGTTTGTATCAAAAGCGGAAAAAGAAACTAATAATTTCTAAGCAACTTTGATTTTAATAAGAATAAAAAATAGCATTAATTGAAATATTTTATGCTATTTTTATTGCAATTCTGTTTCAGAATGATGCACATTTATCTGTTTTAATACATAAATTCTCCGATGCTTGCGTCGGAGTCATAAAAAGATGTTTTTGCATAAAAACGCCTTATCACAAAAAAGATCCGATTTCCGACCTTTAGGGTGGAAAAATTTTGGCGAATGCTTCATCCGCTTGCGGTGGGGTAGTCAAAATTTAGGATCTTTTTTACTTTCCGAAATGAAATTCATATTTTCTGAAGTCTACTTCTGGATATTTCTTATCTAGTCTATCTAATTCTTCTAGTTGTTTTTTGCAAAAAAGATTGTGTCCTTTTGAGTTGGGATCGAATGGTTTATGGTTAAATGCACGATTTAATCTTTGGAGATCGTTTACTTTTTCTTTTGCAAACAAATCAAAATATGTGTCTTTAAAACGATCCCATATGATATCTACCGCTTGCTGTGTTGGATGAATCATGTCCTCTTTATAAAACCTGTAATCACGAAGTTCGTCCATCATAATTTCGTAAGATGGAAAGTATGAGGCTAGACTATATTGAGCAGATAACGCATGACAGAGAAGGATGAGTTTTGATTTGCTTATGTTGTTGTCTACAAGTCCTTCTTTTGTATGCCTGACTGGACTTACAGTGAATATAATGAGTAGGTTTGGTCTTATTTTCAGAAGTTGGTCGATAGCCGTAGAGATAGAACCATACATAAGCTCTTGATCCAAAAACTGTCTTTCAAATTGATGGTTCGGAACTTTATGACAATTAGAGACTAATCGATCTTGCTCTATGTGATGGTATCCGATAGTCGTACCAAAAGTAATAATCAAACAATCTATATCTGATAAAAAATTATGAGTTGTAAGTAATGATCTATTTGAGGTTTCTAAAGTCTTCTGCGATTCTGTTGCATCAAAAATAGAATGCAGATCATATATAAAATGCCTATCGTTATGTTGGTCTACTTCTTCTGGAGTAAATAGTTTTTTTGTAATACTTCTGGTCAATAAGTTTCCAATACTAATAGGATTAAATACAGTACTAAATGGATTTGAAGAGCAAACAAAATGAGAATCCAAAAGCTTACTGCCTATGTGTTCTGAAAAGCAAGACCCGAGTGTCATGACTTTGGAATCGGAGCTAATTTCTTTATTTGACTTGTCAATATGTATAGGAGTGATAAGATTCATTATTACAAAATTACTCAATATTTCTTGAGAATATATAAGGTATCAAAATTACATTTTTGCGCTGATTATTATATGCTATCCAACTTAAGTCCCTTAATTCATCGAAATGTTCTCGAAAGGGTCTAAATTTGTGCAACATCCATCACACAACATATTAATGGGATTTTTTGATTATTTTTTTACTAATATAAAGAACGTTAACCAACCACAAATACAATTTGGTAGGTTTTCTGATGCATACAAAGAGGAGCAAAAGTATGATGCTTGGGATAAATCTTTGGAGTTGTTCGAAAATCAAGACTATATAGAGTCATACAAACAATTTTTCGATTATTTGAATGATGAAAGTGCTGCTAATTGCAAATATGAGGATCACAAAGATCATCTGACATTTGAATTCTATCAAGGAAGTAAAAAAATAGTTGGTAAAGCGAATCATAAAAGTATAACTGCGGAAGCAAAAATTGCTAAAACAGAATCGTTGCATATAGGATTTCTGAGACGACTATTAGAGGATAATTATCAATTGAAGTATTGTAGATATGCACTTGATATAGAGAACTATATTACCGCAGTCTTTTCTTCTAGTACCATAGATGGAAGTCCATATAAGCTTTATTATGCATTCAAAGAACTGGCTACACATACGGATAAAAAGGATGATATATTGATCAGTGAGTTCGAGATGTTACAACCTATTAATAATGGACATATTCGAAAAATAGAAGATGCAGAAGTAAGAATCAAGTATGACTATCTGACATTCGAAATTGATAAAGCACTTGAGAGTATAAATACTACTAAACTAAACATCAGTCACTATCCTGGTGCCGAGTCATATATCTATTTGGACATGATATATCGAATTGATTACTTGATAAAGCCAGAAGGTAACATCATGGAAATAGTCGATAATATTCACAATATTTATTTTCATAATAAGCTAAAAACTCCTGCACAGAAAAATCGAATAATTAGAAAAGAGTTACAAAAAATACGAGAGATTCCATATGTAGATTTCAAGCGAGAAATCTATGAAGTGAAATCTACCTTTGGCATTAGTCAATCTTCTGGACTAACAAGAATACAAGAATTCATAAGTAGTGAGATAAAAAATATGGATTGGTACTATCAAAATGGGCATGATGAATTTGCGTTATCTATTCCGTCTTATATAGTTGGATATAGTTTGTTTAACTATAGTATGCCTGCTCCAATGAGAAACTTATTTAATCTATATTATCAGATAATGCAGTCAAAATACTTTAGTGCACTTGGGATAGAAGGGAAGTATAGGTCGAAGGAGAAAATGGTGGACTCAAAAATTAAAAAAGAGATAAAAAATATAATCTCAAGCCATAATGCTGAATATCCTCAATTGGGGGCTGACATTAGAATGTTACATTTTCAAGATAATTGTCAATTCGCCAAGAGTTTTTTACAGATGGTGCAGGGGATGAATTTTGAGCGGAAGGATCATCGGTAGAGGTAAAAGAAAAGGGAGTCTCGCAAAGGCGCAAAGGATGCAGAGTTTTATTGAGGGAGAGAGAAATAGAGTAAAAGATATGTGGTAGTCAACTCATTGAAAAATTGAAGCTTACTGAAGCTAGGTCTTCGTTGAGTTAGAGCGATAAAGCTATCTGATATTCAAAGGTAAAAAGCCTGTGCCACAATTAATATCTTGCTTCGGAGGGCGCTAAGGGGTGGAAACTCCACATGGAAAATGACAAACCTAATCAATCAGACAACTCCTTAGTTAGTCAATCTAAGAAAAATAAGAAATTGCAAGGGCAATAGGAGCGATATTTACTAATGAAAAAATTAAAAAGATTTATAACCCAGATATATGGACATGAAATCGATCATAGAACAATATAAAAAGACAGTGATTCAAATTGCTACGCCGTATAGCACTGGGACTGGTTTTTATTTGGCGGATTGCAATCTTATAGTTACTAATGAGCATGTGATTAGAGATAATAAATTTGTGGTTATAGATGGAGAGGGTTTGGAAAAACAGATGGTCGAAGTTTTGTATATGGATCAAAAATACGATTTGGCTTTTTTGGCAGTTCCAGCAGAACATTCGATGCCAGTGATTTTTCTGAGAGATACTTCATCGCCACTTGCTGAAGGCGAAGAAATCATAGCTGTAGGTCATCCTTTTGGTTTAAAGTATACAGTTACCAAAGGTATAATCTCTAATACACTTCATGAAGTGTCTGGTATAAATTACATCCAACATGATGCAGCACTTAATCCAGGAAATAGCGGTGGTCCGCTGATCTCTAGACTTGGAAAAATAGTAGGTGTAAATACATTTATTATAAAAAATGGGAATAGTGTTGGCTTTTCATTACCTGCTAGATATTTAGAAGCTGCAATCGAAGATTTTCAGGTAGGGAAGGGTGTTCAGGGTGTGCGGTGTGTATCTTGTGCTCACCTGGTTTTCGAAAATACGATAAAAGAAAAATACTGTCCTCATTGTGGCTCACAGATCACAATGATTTCACAAATAGATACTTACGAACCTACAGGAATCTCCAGATCCATCGAAGAGATGTTGGTTGAAATGGGTTATGATATCGATTTATCGAGAATGGGCCCGAGTAACTGGAGCGTAAATCGTGGAAGCGCAAAGATAAATATTGCCTATCACGAAAAGTCAGGACTGATCACAGGAGATGCATATTTGGCAACTTTACCAGAAGGAGAAGTTTTAGATTTATATACTTTTCTCCTGCAACAAAACTATGGTCTTGAGGGACTTACATTTAGTGTAAAAGGTCAAGATATCATCCTATCTCTTCTTATTTTTGATCAGTATATGGATAAGGATATTTCAAAAAAACTATTTGATCACTTGATTGTATCTGCTGATCATTATGATGATATATTGGTGGATCGGTTTGGAGCTGTTTGGGCTGTTGGTGAATGATAAACCCTTACTCCTGTCTTTGATGTCTAAAAAATGTTTTCGATGCTTCAGCTTCGTGTGCACTAAATAAAAATCTTTGAAGAGATATTCGAAAAGTTATACCAAATCTTGCCCGAGCCAACCATAAAACTCCCCTTTGGAGAGATAAAGCGTTTCATTTATTCCTTCGACTGCGCTTAGGATTACAGAACGCTCACGACTTTAGACTTGCAGCCATGCGACGTTAAACTAGGGAGAGGAAGAACACATCTAACTCTCATATATAGAATCCATAAGCTCAATAAACGACAACTTCCTCCTCCTTAATCATCTTCCGAAAGAAGGACAAAAGCGACATTGCTAAGTCATTCAAACAAGAACTTTTGCTAGACTGCACACCACCCGTTCTCCTTGAATTTTATCAAGCGAAACCATTACAATCTCTCCTTCATTATAATCCTCAGATTCTGGAAGCGTAACTTTGATATAATTATCTGTAAACCCAGTCACCTTACCTTCTTCTTTACTATGCTCAATCAATACCGGTTTTTCTTGCCCAAGAAATTGCTCATAGAATGCCCTTTTCTTTTTGGTAGAAAGAATACGAAGCATTTCGTTTCTTCGTCTTCGTTCGCCCATGTCAACAGGTTCGCCCATCTCTGCAGCTGGTGTATTTGCTCTCTCAGAATATGTAAAAGCGTGAAAATAGGATACATCTAGATCTTTGAGGAAGTTGTATGTATCCAAAAAGTCTGCTTCGGTTTCTCCTGGAAAACCAACTATGACATCCACTCCGATACAACAATGCGGCATTACAGACTTGATCTTAGTCACCCGACTAGTGTAGAGATCGCTTAAGTATCTACGACGCATCATCTTTAATATCTTATCCGACCCGGATTGCAGAGGAATATGAAAGTGGGGTAAAAATCGGTTAGATTCAGCTACAAAATCAATCACTTCATCTGTACAGAGATTTGGTTCTATACTAGAGATTCGGTAACGTTCTATATCCTCCACATTATCTAATTCCTTGATCAGATCAATGAACATGGCTTCTTTCTTGGGTTTGGTTCCCTCAATTACCGCGGTTCCATTCCCAAAGTCTCCTAAGTTTACCCCTGTGAGTACGATTTCTTTGACACCAGTTTCTGCTATCTTTTTAGCATTCTTCACTACATTTTCGATCGTATCACTTCTAGACTTTCCTCTAGCTTGAGGGATGGTACAGAAGGTACATTTATAATCACACCCATCCTGCACCTTAAGGAAAGAACGTGTGCGATCACCTATGCTAAATGAATCGATGAAGGTGTTTGCTTCTGTTACTTCTCCAGCTTTTATCAACCCTTTACCGTGTGTATGCACGAGGTCGTCTATATAGTTAAGGATATTGAATTTTTCGGCTGCACCTAATACCAAATCTACCCCTGGAATCTCAGATATCTCCTTCGGTTTCAACTGTGCATAACATCCTATAATAATCACTTTAGCATCTGGACTAAACTTCAAGGCACGTCGCACTTCATACCGACACTTCTTATCTGCAAAGTCAGTAACAGAGCAGGTATTGATCACATAGATATCTGCACCATGATTAAAATCCACAGTATTATATCCCGCCCCTTCGAATTGACGACGGATACTTGATGTTTCGGAGAAGTTGAGCTTGCAGCCGAGGGTGTGGAATGATATGGTGCGTGGTGTGGCCATTTTGTTATATGCTTAATTTTATATTGGAGGGTGAAGGTAATTGATTTTTGGATGCTTAGGAATATGTACAGATAGTTTAATTCATTTTGTGATTTAAAAGAAATTTGGATGAATTAACAGCTGTGTAACTATGACTTGCTTATTCAGATTATATTTATAATTGTTGACGGTAGTACAGCAAAACAAGACTGAAGATCTCGTTAACATTTTTTGAATTCTTGTTTACATGATATCTAAACATAAGAAGAGAATAATGTCGCACCTACAGAGCTTAGCTAGTGATACATTATTAATTTCGATTGGATTGTACCCATCGCTGTAGAAATGTCACTCCTTCAGAGTTCTCGAATATATTCAAAATGTAGTGTCTTATTCTAATGCTTGCTCTCGGGCTGGGTGATGGTGAACTAATAAAATAAGAAATAGATATTCAAAATGGCAAATCTTCATCATCCAGAGGATCGCCTTTGGGTCGATCAAAATCATCAATAGGTAAGTCCACATTAGGCGCCTTGTACCCCTGAATAATCTGGCCATCTTCTATATAGAAAGGCTCAATTCTAAAGTGTGACGGACACACAAAGCCTGTGGTTAGACTTAAGAAGTCTTCTAAAACTTGATGTCCGCGCATTGGATCTTCTTCATCAAATAGTGCAACAAGCTGAGGATAATTTTTCAAGTACTTTTTTAATTCAAGAATAGTATCTCGCCATCTACTTTTGAAAAAGGTGGCGTTTAAAGGTATATCGGGTACGCCATGTGAGATATACATGGACATATGGTCAAATTCTCCGATGAGCGTGTGGTCGATTTCATATATAAAATACAGATCATCATGTAGAAAGTCTTTCACAGATGAACGTAGGGCTCTTAATGCAGATTTAGTATATGCATTTTCACTTTCGAATTCTCTTTCTATGCCTATGCATGTACAATGTTCTCCATATGGACATGTTTTGGAATCTTCCATACACCAATCCCAGTTAGTTATTCCCGCCTGAGCCAAGAAGAAAGTTTCATCTAATATGGATATAAGTAAGTTGTACTTCAGCGAGGAGTCCAATGTAAGGGGGATATCAGCGGAAACTCGATGAGAGCGAAGCATATTATTGAATTCTAAAATAATTTCTTGTATTTGGCTTTCAGTAAAAAGCTCAGCCTTGGGAAATATGCTTTTATCGAGCCCAATGCTATTACCGAAAATATCATGGTTTTCTTCATCGAAGTCTAAATATGCTTCTACTTCTTCCAAGTGTTCAATCAATTTTTGTTCCGCTTCTTCATCTTCCGCTTCTATTTCTTCGTCGCTCATTTCTGGTTCTAGAGCATCTATTTCGGTGGTTGTTTTCTCATCTGTCTCAAAAAAAAAGTAACCTTCTTCTTGATCCTCTTCCTGAGCAAATAGATAGTCGAGATCTGTTGGGGGATTTGGGTTATGGGCACTTTTTATGTCCTGGAGGAGTTGGGCGTAATATTTTGGTGATAGCATGGTTTGTAGATGTTTATTGCTACATAGATAAGAAAAAATAGTGATTATTACTAACAATACGGATTCTGGATAACAAATGTTATATAGGCTATGAATTGGTCAACATGCAAATTGTGATTCTAACAAAGATCTAAATTATGCAGAAGCGATATCATTACCTGTTTATTATGATCATCATATTTATTTGCTGGCTTATTAGGCGGAGGATTCAATCATATAAAAGAGTGGTGCACAGTAACTGTTGACCTTAGTACTGAAGAGATACTATTCTTTTACTTTTTTTGGTGTCATTGTAGCCTTCATAGTGCCCCTTATGCTTAGTCTTCTTTATTTTGATCTTAAGAATGTAAAATGACCAAAGGACATTAGGAAGCATTTCATTTTTTGTGGGGTATACTTACTCGTCGAACATGCCAAAAATACATAATAATAAAATATAACGTGTAATTATCTGATAAGCATAAAATATGGGCAAGAAAGGAGCAATCCCAATATCAATAGAAGAAGAGCATAGAATCTTTTATGAGCGATTAGAGCCAAAACACACGCTTCCTAAAAATGAATACCTACGGATAAGAATACTATTATTAAGTCACAGTGGAATGAGTAATTTAGAGGTGAGTCGAGAGATAAGAGTATGTTTTAAAACGTTAAAAAAATGGAGGAAGAGGTGGGGTGATATTTATATATCTAATTCTATTAAAAGGTAAAAATCAGATTGAATATTTATGGAGTTTTTTAAAAGGTGGCCTTCGAAGCGGAACCCCGAAAAAATTCAGCATATCCCAAGAACAAGCAATAGTAGCTCTAGTATGTGGAAAACCAAAGGATTACGGTATACAGATGACAGATTGGACTATGGAGATGTTGTGTAACGTGTCACGATCAAAGAAGATAGTAGAAAGCATATCAACTTCATAAGTAAGTCGACTTTTGAAAAAAAAACCTTACAACCACACAAACCTGAGTATTGGTTATATCCAAAATAGAAAATTGGGACTGGTTTGTAGAACGAGTAAAGCTCATCTGTTTTTTGATAATAAGCAGTATCGAAAAGAAAAATGAAAATCTACATGTGTTGAGTGTTGATGAAAAGACATGGATACATGCTATAGAACGCTATGAACAAAGAGGTCCCAAAAGTAGAGGATATAAAAAACGTAAAGAATATGAATATATAAGACATGGTACAACTACATTAATGGCTACGGTGAATGTAGAAAATGGTAAATTATTTTCATTTCATAAAGGACAGACAAGGGATGAGAATGATTATAGCGCGTTTATTAAGAAAACGGTGAATAAAATATCTGAAATGGATAGAGTGGTCATATTAGCCGATCAACTCAACACTCATGTATCGGCATCCTTAGTAAAGTTGGAAGAATACCAAGAAGAGGAACTGGGTGAAAAAGGAAAAAGCGAGATACCAAAAAACATGGAAAGGCGAAAATGTTTTTGGAGAGACCACACCATAGAGTAAGGTTTATTATTTACACCTAAACAGTCTTCTTGGCTCAACCCAATAGAAAATTGATTTGCAAAATGGCAAACGCCTGTACTAAAAATTGAAACTTCACAAGAGTCCCAGATTTAGAAAACAAAATATCTGCATATATAGAATTTCATAACATTGAATTAGCCAGAACCATAAAAAGGAAATTTATAGGATTCACAAAATGTAAAATACTACGAAAGGTATAATGTCAAAAACTTGCGGGATAGACAGCTAGCGTGAGAACATTCACAAGACTATAAAGCAAATTACTTTTCACTTCTACTTTTTGAAAAGTACCACTTTGACATTGCACATCAAGCAGATTTTGTTATGCTACACCCCACCACCAAGAATGGAATGTAATTTCCTGAGTTGCTAAGCCATTTCTTCCAGACACTGGATCAGAACCATCTCCTATGACACTAGTCGAATAGCATGAATTCAATGTTATAATGACAGATAATAAGAATAGATATTTTATTGATCTTTTCATTTTGAGGTTTTTTAGTATATACAGGTGTCATTATAATTAGTTATGTAACCTATATTTCAATTTTTCTTAAAAGTAGGGGTTGCTTTCTGAATTTGCAATAGGGGTATATACCCTAACTAAAGTTATACACTCAATTTTCCTCTCAATCCCCAACTTTACATCATTATCAAAAAATTAAAGTAATGACCAATACTGCATCTTCCTCCAATTTCTATATTTAGAAGTATATTAAAGTCGCAGAAAAACGCATTATGCCAGCCAATCAACCCATCAAAATTGCCATCATTGAAGATCTCAAAGATGTAGCACTCGAAATGCAAGAACTTTTTAATGAACAAGAAGATCTTGTTTGTACTCAGGTGTACCATTCTGCGGAGGATGCGATTATTTTCCTTCCGAAGTTTCCAGCGGATGTAGTGATAGTAGATATAGGGCTTCCATGAGCAAGTGGTGTAGAGGCGATTGTTGCTATTCGTGAGTTGATGCCTAATACTCAGTTCTGCATGACCACAGTATTTGAAGATGATGAGAAGATCTTTAAAAGCCTTAAAGCTGGGGCGAAAGGGTATATTCTAAAAAACTCATCTTCAGAAAAGATTCTCTCTTCGGCAAGAGAGCTATATAAAGGAGGTTCGCCGATGAATCCAGAAATCGCTCGCAAAGTAATTGACGCATTCTCAGCTCCAAAAGACGATCCAGAAAAAGCAAATAATCTACCCCTCACTAAACGAGAATACGAATTGTTAGAACTGTTATCCCAAGGATTATTGTACAAAGAGATAGGATCGCAGTTAGGCATCACCACAGGAACAGTCAAACAGCACATTCACAAAATATATAACAAACTGCAAGTGAATAATAGGACTGAAGCTATAAATAGATACTTGAACCGATACTCTTCGAATACATAATCAGGAGAAGAGCTATACCTTCGATTTATTAAACAGAGTACTGTTCGAATTATTAGAAGAAAAAAGAGCTGCAATGATAATAATCGCGCCGATATAATAGGACACAAGAATAAAAAATAAAGCTCCAAACGGTATAAGTATATAGGTAACCAGATTGCTATTAACCGAAATGATATTATTTACATGTGTAGTATTTTCGATTCCACAATCTGTACATCGAAAGCGAAATTTTTCACCCACTTTTTCTTCGAGATCTCTTCTTAAAAGTACTCCTTTTGAAGATACCTTATTAAGTTTCTTACAAGATTTACATTCCGCTCTTAATCTCATATTGATTGTTTATCATTTGTATAATTGTAGTAAGTTATATTGTCGAGATTTCAATATTGTACTGTTCAATACATCTAAA